>JAUWTE010000287.1 GCA_030609765.1 Acidobacteriota bacterium | reverse complement strand
GTGGCGGCCATCGCCAGGCGGTCGACATTGGTGGCATTCGCCGGATCGAAGATGCTGGCCCCCCGCTCCATGATGGCTTCGTGCCCGGCAAACGACAGGAGCAGCAGGGCGATGACGATGAATCCGACCACGATCGTGACCCCATAGGCAGCCAGACGCGGACGTCGCGCGCGGCCTGAGCCTTCCGTGCCCGCAACGAAGCGGCAGGCCAAGAAGATCAGGAGCGCCGCGCCACAGCCCAGCCAGGCACTGCGGGTCATGGTCAGGCCGACCATTGCGAGGGCTAGGAGGGCCAGGATCTGCATGGCGACGGTGCGCCACCTGTCTCGGACTGCCAGCAGCAACGGCACCGCCAGCATCAGGACGCCCGCGTAGGTCATGTAGTGGCTCAGTGGGCCGCTGGGCCGGAAGCCTTCATCGCTGGCGAATGCCACCTGAATGTAGCCCCAAACGACCGCCACGAAGATCCCGGCCGCGAATGAGTAGATCCCCCAACGACGAAACCGAGGGTGGCGGAAGGCCGCATAGGTGACCAGCGGCGCCGTGAAGAGGAATACCTCGCGCAGGTCCCACAGGCTCTCGACCTGCTCTCGCGACAGCATGGCCGACAAGAATGAGACGCCGTAGAAGGCGATAATCGGAGCGCCGATCAGGGCGAAGGCATCACCGGCCGGACCGGGCTCCGGGATCTCGACCGCCGAGCTCCCCTCTCGCAATTCCCCGCGTACCCAGCGAACCGCCCACAGGGCCGCGGCCATCCACATGGCCAACTCGGCCACGGCAATGAAGAGGGGAATCGTGAAGACCCAGATCATCATCAGGGCGAGAAAAGCCCTGTCGAGAGGGTCCTTCCCCCGCAGGTCCGTTGCGTCCAGGGCTGAGGTACGAATGATGGCCTCCTCTTTGGCACCCCACGATAGCCGTTTCCATGCAGCCGGCCAAGTTTAAGGGGAATGGTACTGTACTGACGCACGCCCATGAGAGATTTCGCACAACTCCACTTGAACATCCGCGGTCGGGTGCATGGTGTCTTCTACCGGGTCAGCGCGCGACACGAGGCGTTGCGCCTCGGCCTCACGGGATGGGTCCGCAACTGCCCGGATGGCTCCGTGGAGCTGGTCGCGCAGGGGCCACGCCCGCTCTGCGAGGAGCTGCTGAGGTACTGCCACGAAGGGCCTCCAGGCGCCAGAGTGGACGAGATCGACGTGAGCTGGGGCGAGGCCTCGGGTGAGTATGCCGGGTTCGACGTGCACTACCGAGGAGGCTGGTGACTGCCATGGGAGCCGCTCCTCGACCGCCGGCTGACATTCGTGTCGGCGTTGCCGGCTGGTCGTACCCCGACTGGGAGGGCATCGTCTATCCGCGGCGCAAGGGGCGGGGCTTCGACCCCCTCGCTTACCTCGCTGGGTATTTCGACATCATCGAGCTCAATAACACCTTCTATCGCCCGCCGAGTGCCAAGATGTCCGCCTCCTGGGCGCGCCGTGTCGAACACAACCCGCGTTTCCGTTTTACTGCCAAGGTCTGGCAGCAGATCACCCACGCGCGCAGCTTCAACAGGCATCACGTCGATGCATTCGTGCAGGGGGTGCAACCGCTCGCGGAGTCCGATCGTCTGACGTGCGTCCTGCTCCAGTACCCTTGGTCGTTTCGGAATACGCCCGCGAGCCACGAGAGGCTGAAGCGTTCGATCGACGCACTCTCACATTTCAGGGTTGCCGTGGAGCTGCGGCACGGCTCCTGGAACACTCCGTCCTCCTGGGAGCTGCTGGATAGGCTGGACGCCGCATACTGTGCCATCGACCAGCCGCCGCAACGCAATGGCCTGCCGCCACTCGATGTGGTCACCTCCGAACCCGCCTACTTCCGTTTGCACGGTCGCAACCGGGAGGCATGGTTCGATCCGGGCTCGGGCAGAGATCAACGGTATGACTACCTGTACGATGCCGATGAGCTGAAGGAAGTAGCCGACACGATGGCGAAGATGGCAGCCCGGTCCAGCGAGCTCGTGGTCATAGCCAACAACCACTATCGCGGTCAGGCGGTCACCAACGCCCTGCAGCTCAAGGTGCTTCTCGGGCGTTTGGCAGGGCAGGGGAGAGCAGTAACGGAGGCGGCAAGTAATGATCCATCATCTCCGGCCCTCCCCGCACTGCCCGCAGGGCTCTGTGAGGAGTTCCCGCAGCTCCTCGACCTCGGAGCTCCGGAAGGCGGGGCGCAGACCTCGCTGCCCCTCCTGGGAGAAAATGACACGAGCAACGAAGAATAGGCCACCAAAGCACTGCTCGGATCTGTTGGGCACATTGAAGGATCCCATTCCCGCCTATAGCATGAATCAAGGATGAGCCGCGGCAGGCTCATTACGACAACCTCCCTACCTGCCCGGATAGAGATTCATGGCGGAAACGCGCTCGGCTTTGTGGCTCGTCGCCACGATTATCTTCTTCGCGATGGTCACGGCTGTGGCCATGTATCTGCTCAGTGGTCTGCTGCAAGGTGGTATGTCCGCGACCTCCTCCGGCTTGGTGCTGGAGGTGAAGCTCTCCGGAGCACTTGCCGAAGTGCAGGGGAGTGGCCTGTTCGCTTCACCCCTTACAGTCCGTGAAGTCGACGAGGCCATTCGGCGGGCGGCCTCCGATCGGCGTGTCTCCGCGCTGGCTCTGGAGGTCGGCCCGTTCGTCGGTGGCCTCGCCAAGGCGCAGGAGATTCATGCCGCGCTCGAGGTCTTCAGAGAGTCCGGCAAACCCCTCCTGGCTCTGCTGGAGATCGGCTCGGGCACCGACATCTACCTGGCCAGCGCTGCCACAACCGTCTACCAGATCCCATCCGGCCAGCTCACCCTCGGCCTGTTGATCCAAGAGGCCTTCTACAAGGATCTGTTCGACACCCTGGGTATTCAGTTCGAGGCATTTCACAGCGGCCCCTTCAAGACGGCGATGCACTCGTATACGCGTCGGGAGCTCAGCGACGCGCAGCGTGAGATGAGCGAGAGCCTCCTTGGAAGCTTGTACGAAGGTTGGATCGATGAGGTCGCCGAGGCACGAGACCTCGATCCCGTTCTCCTGCGATCGGCCTACGATCGAGGCATCTTGCTTCCCTCTGACGCGCTCGAATATGGGCTCGTCGATGAGCTCGGCTATCGCTCGGACATCGACGCCCGTCTCAACGAGGTAGCCGGTCGCGGGCACGAAAGGCTCGGCGTGCGGCGCTACCTGCAGATTTCCTCGCGCACACCGTTGTCCGGCCTGTTCGGGGGGGCGCCGGTGATCGCGCTCATTCACGTCAGCGGCATGATCGTTCCAGGAGATACCGAGGATGTGCTTTTCGCCGGCAACCTGGCGGCCGGTAATACCATCGCCCGCTACATCCGGCAGGCGCGCCAGGACCGCTCCGTGCGCGCCATTGTCCTGCGCGTCGATAGCCCGGGTGGGGTCATGTCGGCAGCCGACATCATTGGCCGCGAGGCCCAGCTCGCCGCCGAGCAGAAGCCGGTGATCGTCAGCATGTCCGACGTCGCGGCGTCGGGCGGCTATTGGATTGCCAGCCCGGCCACGAAGATCTATGCCGACCGAGCCACCTACACCGGGTCGATCGGCGTCGTCATGGGCCGGCTCAATCTCTCTGGCACCTATGAGATGCTGGGAGTCAACCACGAGCTCCTGAAACGCGGTGAGAACGCCGATCTCTTCTCGGACGCCATCCCCCTTCGCCCTGAGCAGGCCCAACTGCTAGAGCGCAACATGCTGATTGCTTACGAACAATTCGTTGACTGGGTCGCGGAGGGTAGGGGAATGACCAGGGAAGAGGTGACCGCGCTGGCTGCCGGTCGCGTTTGGACCGGCGCGCAGGCGGTGGAGAACGGGCTCGTGGACGAGATTGGCGGCCTCCGGGAGGCGGTGGTCTTTGCGCGCAGCGAAGCCGGCATCAGCCGTGGCAGCAGAGCGATGCTGCGTATCTACCCGCGACGCCGTAGTCTCTTCGAACAGATCTCACGCCTGATGGCCGCGGGCACCGTCATGGCGCCGCAGTCAATGCTCAACCCGCGATGGAAGGCACTCGAGGCCTTTCGCATGCTGCGCCCCGGCAGTCCGGTCTGGGCCCTGATGGACCACTCTTTGCCGGCGCCCGCTCGCTGAGGCCATGGCACGACGCTTCGTTCTTCCGCACAGAGCCCAGGCCACGATCAACGTCGATTTTGAACGCGACCTGAATGCGCAGCAACTCGCCGTCGTGACGTGCAGCGAGGGACCCAAGCTCGTCCTTGCCGGGGCGGGCTCGGGCAAGACTCGTACCCTGACTTATCGCACCGCCCACCTCTTGGCCCAGGGAGTGCCACCCGACCGCATCCTGCTCGTTACCTTCACCAACAAGGCTGCGCGCGAGATGCTACGCCGCGTCAGCCAGCTCACCGGCCTCGAGGCGCATCATCTGTGGGGAGGCACCTTCCATGCCGTTGGGGCGCGCCTTCTCAGACGCCACGCCGACACGCTCGGCTACAACGAGAGCTTCTCCATTCTCGACGAGGGCGACCAGCGGGACCTGATGCGCATCTGCATGACCGATGTGGAGGTCCCCGTGGAGCAGCGGCGCTTCCCCTCGCCGCGTGTGCTCACCAGCCTTCTGTCTTTGCAGGCGAACACTCGCGTGCCACTCGAAGAGCTTCTGGAAACCCGCTACGGCCGATTTCTGGAGTGGACGGAGCTCATCGCCGAGATCGCCACGCGCTACAGGGAGCGCAAGCAGGCCGCCAACGCGATGGACTATGACGACCTCCTGCTGCTCTGGCTACGGTTGCTCACCGAGCACCGGGAGATCCGCGACCGCTACGGCAGCCAATTCCAGTACATCCTGGTCGACGAGTATCAGGACACCAACCTCGTACAGGCCGAAATCGTCGAGACGCTGGCCAACACACAGGGGGGC
>JAUWTE010000205.1 GCA_030609765.1 Acidobacteriota bacterium | reverse complement strand
GGCCGCGGCGAGTGGCTCAGCTCCGCGCGAAGGCCGAGGAGGCAGGGCTGGATCCGAACGTATGGTTCGGCAGCGTCGAGATCATCGCAGCCCAGGTCATTGGTCGGGAAACGGTCCAGTACGTCAGCAACATCGCCAAGTACTATCTTGCCTACTCCGCGGTCGCGCCGATGATCGAGGCGAAACTGCAGCGCAAGCAACAGCAGGAGAACGGGCAGTGAGCGCGGATGGAGCGACCGGAGACATGGCCGTCCCTGTGGCACTGTCTGCGTGAGCGGCCCCGCGCCTGAAGCCAAGGAACGAGTCGGCCTCGTCCGTAAGCTCGGCATCTTCGACGCCACGATGATGATGATGGGGATCGTCATCGGCTCGGGGATCTACACCACTACGGGAATCATCGCCGAGAGCGCTCCGTCGGCGCCGCTAATCCTCCTGGTATGGGTGTTCGGTGGGTTGCTCACGCTCACCGGTGCCCTGACCTATGCCGAGCTCGGCGCGGCGATGCCCGACGCCGGCGGCCACTACGTCTACATTCGCGAGGCCTACGGCTCCCTGCCGGCGTTCCTGTTCGGCTGGATGCTGTTTTTTGTCGGCATGACGGGCTCGATTGCCGCTCTTGGTGTCGCCTTCGCCGAGTACGTCAGCTTCTTCCTGCCTGGGCTGTCGACCCACAACTATCTGTTCACGGTGCCCGTCGGCCTCTTCGGGTTCTCCTTCGACTACTCGATCTCCACGGGCCAGCTCTTCGCTGTCGTTGTCATCCTGTTGCTGTCGACGATGAACATCTTCGGCGTCGTCCTCGGGGCCATGGTCCAGAACGTCTTCACCGTCGTGAAGATCGGCACGATGCTGGTGTTTATCGCGCTGGGTCTGACCATCGGGCAGGGGCCCCCGGTCGACTGGTCGATGAACCCGTTGGGATTGAGCCCGGGAAACCTGATCGTCGGTTTCGGCATCGCCTACATCGCCGTCTCCTGGGCCTTCGATGGTTGGAACAACATCAACTACGTCGCCGGCGAGATCAAAGATCCGAGTCGCAACCTGACCTTCGCGCTGATCGCCGGCACCGGCAGCATCACGGTGCTTTACGTACTCACCAACCTGGTCTACATCTACGCCCTACCTGTGGCCGAGATGCAGGGGGTCGTCCGCATCGCCGAGACAGCGTCGACGGCACTGTTCGGGGGGGCCGCGGCGACCATCATCTCCGCCGCCGTCATGATCTCGGTTTTCGGCTCCTTGAACGGCACGATCATCGTCGGGCCGCGTGTCTATTACGCCATGGCCGCCGACGGCCTGTTCCTCAAGAAGGTCGCGGAAGTACACCCAAGGTGGCGCACACCGGCCCATTCCCTCGTCTTTCAGGGCGTTTGGGCGGCGCTACTTTGCCTGACGGGCAGTTTCGAGCAACTCATCACGATGGTGATGTTCGTCATCATCTTGTTCACGATTCTGGCCGTCGCCTCGGTGTTCACGCTGCGGAGGACGCGCCCGGATATGCCGCGACCGTACAAAACTTGGGGCTATCCCTGGGTGCCCGCGACCTTCATTATTCTCTCGACCGGAATCCTGCTCGCTACCCTGTTCGAGAAGCCTGTGGAGGCACTTGCCGGAATTGGGCTGACGGTCATCGGCATTCCGGTTTATCGTTACTGGAACAGTAAGCGGGAGCAGCCGGCCGCCAGGTGATTCCGGGCGTCTGAGCCGGCCGCCCAGGTGATTTGCTCACCGCCAATGAAGCAATACGGAAACATATGTACAGCTACGAAATCGAAAACGACCGCGCCTTGATCACCTTCGAGGGTGATCTCGACAATGCTCAGATCCGGCAAGCCTATGAAGAGGTGACAAGCGATCCCTCATTTCAGCCGGGTTCACAGGTCCTGGTTGATGATCTCGAGTCGAGCTATAACCCGTCGATGGTGGAAGCACAGAAGCTGGTTGCGATTTTTGCCAGCTTCAGTGATCGGATCGCCCAGTTTGCGGTCGTGGTGCGCAAGGAGGTCCACTTCGGCCTGGGCCGGATGGTCGAGGTGTATTGCGAGAGCCAGGGCGTGAACCTGCGCATCTTCCGCGATCTGGAGGAAGCGCGGAGCTGGCTGGATTCCACTCGCGACTAATCTCCCCGTTCGGGCCAGCGCTTTGCTGCTTTGGCATGGCATCATTTGTAAATGTGATTTACAATTCATGCCATGATCATCGAACGCAATCTAGAGACACGGCTGCTAGAGCTCGCCTCAGCCATGCCAGTCGTGGCTGTCACGGGCCCGCGCCAATCAGGAAAGACAACTCTCTGCCGACGGGTCTTTCCCGAAAAGCCCTATGTCTCCTTGGAGCCGATCGACACTCGAGAGTTCGCCACCAGCGATCCGCGGGGATTTATTCGGGAGCATGCCGGCGGGGCGGTCCTTGATGAGGTACAGCGCGCGCCGGACCTCCTCAGCTACCTGCAAGAGGAGGTCGACGAGAGGCCCGAACCCGGGCGTTTCATCCTCACGGGCTCGCAGCACTTCAGCCTGACCGAAGCGATCACCCAGACCTTGGCGGGCCGGATTGCGATCCTGTATCTCCTCCCGTTGAGCTTGGACGAGGTGAGACGCTTCGGTGGCGAGCTGCCCGACCTATGGGAATTGGTCTGGACAGGCTCGTATCCACGCATCTACGACCAAGACCTCGATCCTCGCTCATGGCTGGCCGATTACACGACGACGTATATTCAGCGCGACGTGCGGGAGATTCTGAACGTCACCGATCTCGTGCCGTTCACTACCTTCTTGCGACTCGTTGCTGGCCGCACCGGGAACGAGCTGAATCTCTCGGCGCTGGGAAGTGACGCGGGCATCACTCACCCGACTGTTCGTTCTTGGTTGTCCGTACTGGAGACGAGCTTCATCTGCCAGCGCCTGCCCGCTTGGCACCGCAATCTTCGCAAGCAGGCCGTCAAGTCCGCGAAGATCCACTTCGTCGACACTGGTCTCGCATGCCATCTGCTGGGCATCACCGAACCGAGTCAGCTCGTACACCACCCGCTTCGCGGTGCTCTCTTCGAGAGTTGGGTTGTCTCGGAGATTCACAAGTGGAGAGCTCATCGGGGCATGCCCGAGCGTATGTTCCACTTTCGCGACGCCAAGGGTCTGGAGGTCGATCTCCTCATCGAAGAGGGCATGCGTTTGATTGCAGTCGAAGCGAAGTCCGCTGCCACGGTAGCGAGCGATTTCTTTGCCCCTTTGCGACGTCTGCGCGATAGCGTGCTATCGCAGTCTCATCTCACGTTTGAAGGCAGGGTTGTTTACGGTGGCGAATCCTCGCAGCGACGCAGCGATACCCTGGTCATTCCCTGGAGCGAGCTGCAGGATCAGTCCTGGTGATTCCTGGATCCGATCTTGCCCACCGGGTCGCGCTGCAGCACCGCCGTCATGCAGTGTAGCGAGCCCCATCCCTTGAGCAACTCCGAGACGTCGCACTCGGTGACCTGCACGCCGATTTCCTCGTAGAGCTCTCGGGTGTTGGGATTGCCCGCGGCCATCACCACATGGCCCGGCGCGAGGGCGACCACGTTGAGGGCCAGATTGGCGATCTCCTCGGTGTCGGGCGCCGCGAACAGCTCGATGCTCTTGTCCTGAAGAGCTGTCCACACGTCCCAGGGTAGGTGCACCGGGTCGAAGACGGCCCGCGTTGGCTCGACAAACGAGATGATGCTGTCGATGTGGGCATAGCCGTAGGGGATCTGCAGGTGGATGATCTGCTCGACGCCGACCCCCCGCAGAACTTCCTCGACCTGAAAGCAACCCTCGTCATTGGCCCGGTTACCGGTGCCGATGATCACAGTCTGGGCATCGACCCAGAGGCAGCAGGCGGTCTCGAAGATGCCGCCTCCGGAGATCGTCCGCAGAATCGGCACCCCGAGCTCGGCGAGCGCCTCGGCCGCGTAGCGCTCCTCGCCGCGCCGGCACTCCATGGCCTGGCGGCCAACGATGGCACCCTCGGGCGTCATCAGCACGTTGTCGCGCATGAAGATGCCGTTGGGCTTGTCTTTCCGCATATTCCGCACGTAGTGGACTTCGGCACCGTACGATCTGTAGATGTCGGCCAGAGCATCGTGCTGCTCACGGGCGAGCTCCGCATCCATTACATCGAGCCAACGGAACGCGGCGGGGTCGATGACGGTTTCGATCTCGGGTCCCGGCCGGCGCAGCAAGAGCGCCCTCAGCGTGCCGACCTCGGAGTCGCAGCCCCACTCTCCGCCCCAGTACTCGGCCAGGTCGTCCCTTATCGAGGAATCGAGTGCCAGCCACTCATCACGCGTTTCAAACGGCTCGGCCATACCTACAGCCCTCGAACCAGCGGCATCAACAGGCAGTGCGGGCCGCCGTTGCGCATCGACAGGGAGTCGCCGGGGAAGGTGACCACCTCGACACCGGCGTCGCGCAGCGCCTGGTTCGTGTAGATGTTGTGCTCGTAGGCGATGATCTTGCCCGGCCCGAGCTGAACGACGTTGGAACCCTGCCAGCGCAGCTCGAACATGGCGCGCTCGAGGACGTACTTCTCGATCGGCAGATCCCCCTGCGGTCCGCCGACGTAGACGATCGTGAAGCCCTGCTCGCGCATCCAGTCAACCAGCTTGGTCTCGAGCTCGGTCGCCTCGCCGGTGCCCGCGGCGTAGTGGGTCAACCAGCCGACCTCCGGAATCACGTCGACGGTCGTTTGGATGGCGTCGGGGTCGCCAACCTCGGAGTCGGTACTCTCCTCCCACGTCTCAATCTGCCGCTTGATGCCGAGGAGGATGGGCACCACCGGGTTGGAGTCGTTGTACTCCTTCTCCATGAAGAAGGGCACGACCACAGCCGTCTTCTCGTCGACGATATTGAAGGTCGAGTCCAGATGTAGGAGCTGACGGCTGATGCCGCTGCGCTGGTCCCAGGGCGGCATGGACACGGCGTAGACATCCATATCAAGGGTTTGCGCCAGTAGAATCGCGGCCTCGCGGTCGGAGCGGTTGTCGACTCCGAGCAGAATCGTGTTCTCGTCGTAAACGATCAGATCGCCGCCGTCGAGATTGACATCGTGCTCGGCGGCGTCGAAAACGATGGGGAAGTCGGCGAGCTCGGGGGCGTGTGCCACCATGAAGCGCATCAAGTGGTTCTCGATGGAGCGCTGGAAGGCCTTGCCGTGGCCGATGATGATGCCTTTCGGGGTGGAGATGGCGAAGTCACGCGACCAGTACATCGACGGCATGCCGGGAAAGAGCGGGTCGAAGGTGCCATCCTCGGCCCTCAAGTAGAAATGGTCGTCGCGGAAGTTGGTGATGCTGTCGCCGTCGATCTCATCGATGCGAGCGATGGCAGCCTCAGCAGTGACAGGGAACACATCGCGCAGGAACTGCTCGAGCTCCTCCCGGGGGGCATTGTCGATCGCGCTGGTCAGAAGATCTCGGATGTCGAGCACGCGCACTCCCTCGCTCTCGAGGATCTCCACACACTTGGCGTGCTCGTCGACAACGCGGGGAGGATGGCTCATCGAGAAAATGGGGTGGCCTCCGCCCATCGAGGAGGAGTGCAGGATGTTATCCCCGAACGACAGAAGAAGCGTGGCGTTGAGCGTGGCCACGTCGGCGGTGACGAAAGGCTCGCTGTAGCCGCCCTCAGGGATGTCCCCGACAGACGGGGCAACTACATCGGTAGCCGTGTCGGCGCTCGGCGAGCAGGCACCGACAAAAAGGAGTGCGAGAATCATCAGGGCCGAGAAGCTCTGAGCCGAGAAGCTACGAACCGAAAAGCTCTGTCGCATCGAATCCCCCGAGTGGGTGAGATAAACGGTGTGCGCAGTGAATGTGGGGGCGGCCCATGGGGAAGTCGTGCCAATGCCGCCGAATGAGACTCGGCCGCCTAGTTTAGCCGAGCCCGGCAGATTATCCAGGCCTACGACCCGCACCGGGACCTGCTCAGCACGGTTGAGGCATGTTCCATCTAGTGGCATCGTTCCCTCGAGCCGAGGATTCGTCCAATCGAGCAGAGAATTCGTCCATCTTCCAAGGAGGTACGCACCATGAGGATGTCCCGCGTTGTGGCTCTCTTTTGCTGTGCCTTGCTGATCACCGCCCTGGCCGGCGCCGCCGCGCCGGCCGAAAAGCGGGCGATGACGATTGTCG
>JAUWTE010000136.1 GCA_030609765.1 Acidobacteriota bacterium | reverse complement strand
GACCAAGCGAAGGAGACTGATCGCGACGCGGGGTCGAAAGCCGATCGCACGGTGGAGCTTGCTCCCAAGCGCGACAGCGAGCCCATCGCCGGGCGGGGCAAGAAGCCCGTCGCGGAACCTGCGCAGAAACCCGTCGCGGAACCTGCGCAGAAACCCTTCACGGCCGCTGGCAAGAAGCCTGTGGCGGCTCCCGCCAAAAAGCTCGTTCCTGGTGCCGGCGAGAAACCGGTTGCGGGACCCGGCAGGCAGTCCGCCGCCACCGGCGGCGATCAGCCCGCGGCTCTCGATCAAACGGTGGAGCAACGCGCCGAGCAGCGCGTCGAGGTGATCATCCCGATCGAGATGCAGATCGTGATCGAGGTGCCGGGCGCTGGCAAGGTTAGAGGCGCCACCGAGAACATGAGCTGCAGCGGCATGCTGGCTCGTCTGAATGGCCCCATACCGCCGGACTCGCGCTGTCAGGTCCACTTCCTCAGCGCTGAGGACATAACGCCGAGCCAGGTTTCCGGCCGGGTCATTCGGATTGCGAAGAGCCGCTTCGGCTACTCCGTCGCCTTCCGCTTCGAGCGCCCAGTGCAGATCAGGGTGACGCCACTGCCCCCGAAGAAGCGCTGATAGCGGCGGCCCGCAACCCCTCATGCGCGGCTCGTCAGGCGGTCTCCTCGTCGCCGCTTCCACGCACCAAGGCGACTACCATCCAGGCGACCGTTGCGAAGGCGACCACCAGCAGCACCAGAAACACGCCGATCACGCCCCACTGTGGCTCGACCCACGCAACCGGCTCGAAGCCAGCGGCATCGAGGGCGGCTCGGCGCACCTGGTCGCGCATCAGGATCATCATCAGCAGGGTCAGGACCAGGGAGATTCCCGCACCTCGCAGGAGGCGATGGGGCTCGGCAGCATGGATGGAGGTAAACGCCATCATCAGGGCACCGAGTGCGAAGAACACCCCGAATCCAAGCAGAAGGGTCGCCCCCAGGTGCTGGCCCATGAAGCGCATCAGCGTCGCGCGCGGCTGTGTGCCGAGGAAGAACAGGCCCAGGATCAGATTCAGGCTGGTTGCGGCAACGAACCAGCGCGCCCCGTAGCGCATCGCCCAGTCACCGAATTCCTGATCGCCGCGCCGGCGAATGAATCCCTCCACGGCCACCATCAGGCCGGCTACCCCGATAGCCGCGACCAGTATGTGCAGGTAGCGCGGAAATAGAACGGGGTCGGTGAGATTGAGATTCAGGCCGCTGCCGTCGGTGTGGTAGATCTCGAGAAAGGCGTCTGGGCGCAGCATGAGGCTCATGTTGTTCGAGTAGATGAAGCCGATGGCCATGAACAGCGCCGCCATGACCCAGCTCGACAGACCCTCACTCGACCCCAGTTGCTCGCCCTTGAACGACAGAATGTAGGCAGTCAGGTACGCGAGGATCAGCAGGGGTACCACAGAGAGCCAGAACCAGGCCATCAAGACCGAGCTGGCAAAAAACAGTCGCCCGTAGAGCACCTGCACGAACAGTAGCGGCGCAACCCCCAAAGTAATGGTGGCCGCAACGGCCACAGGCATCGCCTTGGTGAACCAGCGAAACAGGGCCATGTGGTGTGGCCGGTCACCCGCTCCGGCCCGCCGACGCACCACGGCACTGATAATCGAACCTCCCAGCACGAAGTTCATCGCCAGGATGTGCAGCAGGAACGTGAACATCAGCAGGAACCAGAGCAGCCAGCCGGGCGCCGGCAGCGGCATCGGTTCCGGAGAAGGAATGGTGGGCTCTTGGGCGAACATGGCCATGGTCCCGAGCAGGAGCCCCGACACGCCGGACAGATATGTGATCAAGGCGCTCATTGTTCACCTCCCGCGGACTGCATGCTGAGGAGGAGCTCCGCCACCGCCAGTCTCTGTTCCTCGCTCCCCTCGAATTCGATCATCAAGTCGTTGACCTCCGGGAGCCGACCGAGCATCTCGTAGAGCTCGTCGACCGTGCGGGCCCCGCCCTGCAGGAGATCCACCAGCGGCCAGTCTTCTCCCGCACCGTGGCAGAACACACACTCCGACTCGAAGTACTCCGCCCCCACACCGAGACGAGCGGCTGCCGCCAGGTCGGCCCCGCCGACGCTGGCCAGATACATCGCCAGCGCCCGCCTCTCGGCATCGGTGCCGACGAATGGCGGCATGCGACGGTCACGCCAGCTCTCCAGGCGAAATTCCGGGTCGTCCCAGGTCGTGAGATTGCCCTCGTTATCGACCGGGCGGGCAAGCCTGTCGAGCGTGCCCTCGATGGCAGTCGGGCTGAGGCCCTCGACAAGCGGCCGGATTCCGAGATGTCCGGCGATGGTGTGGCAGGTGAAGCACTCCAGCTTGAAGACCTCCTGGCCCGCCATGACCTCGATCTCCAGAAGATCTTCCGTTGAGACACCCTCTGTGCCACCGTCCGCGACCACGACCACTCCCTCGAGGGAATCGAACTCGGCCGGCGAGTTATCCCACTTGGCCGCGGTGAGCACCCCGGTGGCCTGTAATGCATCGATCGCAAACGGGTCCTCCGCCTGCCACGCCGCCTCGGCGGGCGGCTGCGGGACGCCCTCCAGAGCCGGCAGCCTTATGCCGTTGACGAACATGTAGCGGCCGATGACGTACGGCTTCCTGAGGTCCTCGCGCACGAACTCTCCACCGCCGAAGGCCACGAAGCCGAGGAGCATTAGTACCGCGGCCGCGAGGTGGCCGAAGCCGCGACGTTGACGCGCAAGTACGGTCACAGTGATCACGACGAGGAGCACCGAGGCGATCAGTGAAGCCTGCAGGCCCCTCTGGGCCATCGGATATCCGGACTGCGCCGATCCCACTACCGCCGTGCGCAGGATTCCCCACACTCCCTGCCCCTGGGCTCCAAATATGCTCGCAACGGGAACACCGGCGGATGCGGCAGCGAACAGATACCAGACCAGGGTAAGGGGCATGAGCAACGCGGCCGGCAGAATCCACCTCGTGGCGGCGTAGCGAGAGACCTTCTCCTTGAGGTTCTCGTCGCTGGAAACCGAGACCGTCCATATCGCGTACAGGCCCGCGAGACCGACGGCCACCAGCGTCCTGGCCACCACCGACGAAAAATAGGTGGGGTTGAGGAAGCCGTCCCAGAAGCGGCGCGTTTCGATCCATGCGCCTGGAGTCAGCATGTAGGCAAGGATGCCGTTGATGACCACCAGGCTGAGCCAAGCGGCCCAGAAGTAGATCCACCCAACCATAACGTGAGTGCGGGCACTGAGCCGATCCCAGCCGTAGTAGTAGACCATCGCGGCACAGATCTCGATTGCGAAGAAGGTCCACTCGATTGCCCATCCCCAAACAAACGTGTTGATCAGCGACGAGGTCGCCGTCGGGCTCACCAGGGCAATCGTGAACCAGATCGCAACACCCGTAACCGCGCCCAAGACCAGTGTAAGAACGGCGAAGAACCTGCTGTGCCGTTTCAGGTAGCCAAGGAATGCGGTGTCGTTTTCACGTCGTGCCTTGCGCTCTGCAAGCACAAGGAACAACCCGCCACCGACGGCGAAGTGGGATATGAATACGTGGATGATGGCGACGGCCGCAATGAGGAGGCCTGCGGCCGGCAGCTCCCAGATCGGAAAGTTCATGCCCTAGCCTCCGGTTCTCACCACGCCCGTACTACCGCGCGAGGGAGGCCCGCGGTGAGGAGTATGGGGTCGGCCTCTCGCAGAAGATCGGCTCACGGGCAGCCTGGATTCCTCCGAGAAGTCCAGGCTAACAGGACAATACTATCGCCGTTTTCGAGAGGCGCAACTGCTAGCCCGCGCTGTCCATCGGGTCATGAAGCAAGCGCGCGGGAGGGCCGCGACGACTACCCCTGAAAACGAGCTGGGGTGAAGGACTCGATAGGCAGCCTGGTGTTCCCGTCAATGATGAGATCGGCGATGGCCTGGGCGGTCACGGGAGCGAGGGTCACTCCCAGCATGGCATGCCCCGTAGCAATGAATAGATTGTCGTAGCCCGGGGCGCGTCCGATGACCGGCAGCCCGTCCGGCATGAGGGGTCGCATGCCCACCCACTCGCTTTCGCCCGCCCCCTCCATGCTGCCCGGCAGGAATCGTTCGGCGCCGTGGCGGATGGCCGCGATTCGACGTTGATCGAGGTCATCGTTGATTCCGGAGAGCTCCATGGTTCCGCCGAGGCGCAGGGCTCCAACGAACGGGCTGGTGACGATCTTGTGCTCGGGGAAGTAGACCGGTCCCCTGAGGCTCACCGCGGGGTCATCAATGGTGATGCTGTAGCCCTTGCCCGCCTGCATCGGTAAGGAGACGTCCAATCTCCCAGCCAGCAGCCCCGACCACGCACCTGCCGCGATCACGAAGGCATCACCTTCGACGGGCGATCGGCTCGAGTGGAGGCCGTTGTCAGGTCCGCAGGGGCGGCCAGCCGTGTCCGGGCCACACCCACCGGCCAGCTCGCCCGACCCTCCGTGGCTTCCGGTGATCACCGCCCGGACTTCCCTGCCCTCACGAACATGGCAGCAAACCTCGATGCCGGCGCGCACCTCGACGCCTTGACCCTCGATTCGGGCCAGCAAGGCCTCGTTGAAGGCCTCGGGGCGTACGTGGCGCTCACCCTGCAGGAGGATGCCGCCGGCGATGACGGACGACAAAGCGGGCTCCCGGTCTCTCGTCTCGTTCGCCGACAAGCGCTGTGGCTGGATAAGGCCGTACGAAGCGATGGTCTCGAAGGTCTTCATCGAGATCTCGAGCGCTGCTTCGCGCGAGAAGGCACACAGAAGTCCTGATCTGTGCATCTCGCCCACAGTCCCACCTGCCTCGAGGTCATCGAAAAGGTCCATGGTCGGCTCGCTGAAGCGTGCGACGGCATCGAGACCATCCTGGTAGTCGCGCTCGTTGCACTTTCTCCAGAAGCTCAGCAACCAGCCAGCCATGGACGGCAGAGTCGAGGGGCGGATGTAGAGAGGACTGTGGGTGCTGGCCATCCACTTCAGAGAGGTCCAGGTGAGCCCCGGCGCGGGAAGAGGACCCGAGAACGAGCGCACGACCCACCCGGTATTGCCGCGTGAGCACGCGTCGCCGGGCTGGCCCTTGTCCAGGAGAATCACTTCGAGCCCGCGGCGCCGCAGCTCGTAGGCGCAGCAGAGTCCGATGACCCCAGCGCCGATGACAACAACTCGCCTCATGGGCAGACCTTATGATACTGATGTGTCCATTGCACGGGTCCCAGCAGCCAGAACCACCACACTTCCACCACCGCCTGCTAGAACGGAGGCAATGCTCAATGAAATCCCGCCGCTCCGCCCAGTTCGTTCTCCCGTTTTTTGTAGCTCTGCTGGCGGTTGTGCCGGCCACCACAGGCACACCCAGCTCGCATGCGGAACCCTTGCCTCAACAGCCGGGCCTGAGTGCGGAAGACCTGCACCAACTTCGGTCGGTGGGTTCGGTCCAGCTCTCGCCCGATGGCTCTCAGGTCGTCTACAGCGTCAGCGAGAGAGATCGCCCGGGGCGCTCCCGCTCGCGCTTGTGGGTCATGAACCTGGAGTCTGGCGACGCCGTGCCCCTCACTGACGATGCCGGTGGAGGATCGAGTCCGACGTGGTCACCGAGTGGTGATTGGATCGCCTACCTCGGACGTGATGGCGACCGCTCCGGCCTCATCGTCATCCGGCCGGATGGCAATGATGCCAGATTCGTGGCCGCGGTCCAGGGCACCAACCACCCCCTGCCCTCCTCAGGGGCACGTATTAGCTGGGCACCGGACGGAAATGCCATCGCCTTCGTCTCAGCGACAGCGGGCCCCGAGAGCGAGCTGGCCAGTGGTGACCCCGTGGTGATCACTCGCTACCTCTACAAGCCCACTGCCTCCGAGGGGCTGACCCGCTTCAACGACAACCGGCGGATGCACATATTCGTGGTCGAGCTGGCAACCGGAGAGGTGCGACAGCTCACTTACGGTGACTATTACGAGCACTCCATCGACTGGTCGCCCGACGGCCGCGAGATCGTGTTCATTTCCAATCGCGAGCCCGACCCGGACCGGTTCTTCAATTACGACATCTTCATGGTCGGGGCGCAGGACGGAAATATCAGGCGGCTGACCCGTACCGAAAGCGCCGAATACCGCCCTGTTTGGTCGCCGGACGGCAGCGCCATCGCCTATCAGGGAACGCGGCGTGGTCTGACCTCTTCTGAGACCACCATGGAAGACACGCACGTGTGGGTCATCGACGCGGCAGGCGACAAGCGCATAGAGATCGGGGAACAGATCGACAATCGCCAGGGCGCCCCGCAATGGTCACCGGATGGCGACGCAGTGTATTTCACCGTGCAGAACAGCGGCAGCGTCGGTCTGCACCGGGTCCCGATTCTGGAGAACGGGGTGCTTGGACCTTCCGAGGCGATCCTCGTGTCGCCCGGCAGGGTCGGCGCCTGGTCGATTGCAGAAACCGCGCCGGGCAGAGGCAGATCCGGGAGCGGCGGCGAAGCTGTGGCCGCCGGGCCGAGCATCAGCGGAAGCACCGAGGGTCCTACGCTCGCATACGCGTTCTCTTCGCCAGCGGATCTGGCACAGCTTTTCGTGGCATCGGCGGGGCCTGACGCCACCCAACTGACCCACCTCAACGCGGAGCTTCTCGACAAACGGCAGATCGCCGAGGTGGAGGACATGACGTTCGCCAGCTTCGACGGCCTCGAGGTGCAGGCCTTCCTCACGCACCCGCTGGGCAGAACGACCGATTCCAGGCACCCGCTCATCACCATGATCAAGGGCGGGCCGCACGGCCAGCGGGGGCCCGACTTCAATCACAAAGCCCAGGTCTACGCGGCTCGGGGGTGGGCCGTTCTCATGGTCAACTACCGTGGCTCGACAGGGCACGGCCAGGCCTTCGCCGACGCGATATTCGCTGACCAGAACGGCGGAGAGGCCAAGGACGTCATATATGGAGTCCAAGCGGCGCTGCGCCGACACGAGTGGCTCGACCCGGAGCGCCTCGGCATCGAGGGCGGCAGCTACGGCGGCCAGCTCACCAACTGGATCATCACCCAAACAGATCGCTTCAAAGCCGCCATCCCGATCGCCGGCATCTCCAACCTGCTGAGCTTCAATTACATGGCCTATTACCATGACTATCTGGCGGTCGAGTTCGGCGGTTTTCCGCACGAGGGCGACCTGATGGACGTCCTGTGGGAGCGCTCACCCCTGAAGCATGTGGCGCAGGTCACGACTCCGGTGATGCTGGTGCACGGAGAAAACGACAACGACGTACCGATCGCCGAGGCCGAACAGTTCTACATTGCCCTACGAGATGTCGGCGTCGAGGCGATGATGGTTCGCTATCCTCGCGAGGGACATGGGGTCAGGGAGACGGCGCATGCGGTGGATCTCATCGAGCGCAGCATTGCCTGGTATGAGAAGCATTTCTGACGCTTGCTGCCGGGAGGGTGGCACCCAGGGCCTGCTCGGGGGCTACTCGTGGGGCTAGCCGCGTCCGCAGCAGAAGCGCAGGCTAGGTGATCCGGACTTCGTAGTTAATAGCGTAGCGACCCAGGACCTCGTCGATCTGCTTGGTCAGGAGGTTCGAGTCAGCGGCGGGGGCAGCTTCTACGGACACCTCAGCGATCGTGCCATGGGAGGTGTGGGGGCCTGCCTTCACGGTCACCTGCGCGACCCCCTCGAGGGCCCGCACATCTTGAGCGAAGACATCCTCGATCTCCCACCACGTGAG
>JAUWTE010000069.1 GCA_030609765.1 Acidobacteriota bacterium | reverse complement strand
CGACACCGAACGAGAAGATGTCGGAACGGTGGTCGGCGAGCTTGCCTTCGGCCTGCTCGGGCGACATGTAGGCCGTAGTCCCGAGAATCTGCCGCTCGCCGGTCGCCATCTCATACAGGACGACACCGAACGAGAAGATGTCGGAACGGTGGTCGGCGAGCTTGCCTTCGGCTTGTTCGGGCGACATGTAGGCCGTAGTCCCGAGAATCTGCCCCTCGCCGGTGAGCCGCTCGGAAGCCTTGGTAGCTGCCGTCTCCAGTGGTCCTTCGTCGAAACGCGCCAGCCCGAAATCCAGCACCTTCACCCGGCCGTCCTCGCTGATCATGATGTTGGCGGGCTTCAGGTCGCGATGAGTGATGCCCTTTCCGTGCGCGGCGCTGATGGCATCGGCGACGGGGATGGCGATATCGAAGAAGCGATCGAGGGTGAAGCCTTTCTTCGGGATTGCCTCGTCGAGGGTTTGCCCCTCGACCAGCTCCATGGTGAGGAAGTGAACCGCTCCCTCTCGGCCTTCGACGCCGGTGGCCTCCTCGACAGAGTGAATGGTGACGATGTTGGGATGGTTGAGAGCGGCAACCGCCTGCGCCTCGCGCTCGAAGCGCTCGCGCCGCTCCGGTTTCTCTGCGAGGTCGGGAGGGAGTATCTTCAGGGCGACGCGGCGGTTGAGCTTGCTGTCCTCGGCGAGGTAGACCTCGCCCATGCCGCCGCTGCCGATCTTGCTGAGGATCTTGTAGTGGTTGAGGGTTGTGCCGACCACGGAAGATCTCCCCGAAGCTCTGGTGAGTGTTCAGGCAAGTCGATGAAAGCGGACGCATTGTAACGCTACGCGGGAGAATTCAACAAAGGTGAAAGTGATGAGCGCATTCGCACGAGTGATCAGGATGTTCCTGGTAGTCGCCATCGGGCTCCTCGGTTCCACAGGGGAGGTGACAGGAACGGAGAGGAGCTCGCAGGAGGCGATTCAGGTACCCGCTGATCAGCCCGCGGTGCAACGCGCCCTGGAGTACCTACGGGATACTGAGCCTGAGACTCTGGAAAACCAGGTGGCGATTTGCGAGATCGCGGCGCCACCCTTCCATGAAGCGGAGCGCGCCGAGGAATATCAGCGGCGCCTGGCCGAGCTCGGCCTGGAGAAGGTGCGCATCGATGCCGTGGGGAATGCCATCGGTGAGCGCCCAGGCGTTGGGGATGGACCGACAGTCGTGCTATCGGCTCATCTGGATACGGTCTTCCCTCCGGGCACCGATGTAACGGTCACTCGAGAGGGTGAAGTGCTGAGTGGCCCCGGGATTGGCGATGACTGCCGTGGCCTGACCGTCGTGCTCGCTGTGGCCCGGGCCATGCAGGAGGTGGAGCTCGAAACTGAAGGCACGGTCATCTTCGTCGGAACGGTGGGCGAGGAGGGGGTCGGTGACCTGCGTGGCGTCAAGCACCTGTTCGGAGACGAGCTCGAGGGGCGCGTCGACTATTTCATCTCGATCGATGGCACTGGCCTCGGCGTGACCCATCGGGCCGTTGGCAGCCATCGCTACGAGGTCACCTACAAGGGTCCCGGTGGGCACAGCTACGGCGCCTTCGGCATGCCGAACCCCATCCACGCCCTGGGCCGTGCCATCGGCAAGATCGCCGACTTCCAGGTGCCGCGCCAGCCGCGGGTGACCTTCAGCGTTGGCCTGGTCGAGGGCGGAACGTCGGTGAACTCGATCGCCTACGAGACGACCATGACCGTGGACATGCGATCCGAGAGCGTCGAGGAGCTCGGTGAGATCGACTCGCAGTTCCGCGAAGCCGTGCAGGCGGCCCTCGACGAGGAAAACAGCCGTTGGGAGAGCGACGTGCAGCTCGAGGTCGAGATCGTCAGCATCGGCGTGCGCCCGGCCGGTCAGACCCCGGCTGATTCTACGATGGTGCAAGCCGCGGTTGAAGCGGCTGGATTCCTCGGGGTTGAGGCGCGCCTAGGCGGGGGCAGCACCGACTCGAATATCCCCATCAGCATGGGGATTCCAGCGATCACCATCGGTGGAGGTGGGCGTGGCCGGGGCGGTCATTCGCTGCACGAGAGCTTCGACGCAATCGACAGTCACCTGGGTACGCAGCGGGCCTTTCTCTTGACCTCTGCGCTGGCGGGTGTTAGGTGACGGCTAGGCAGCTCAGCAATCCCTACGGAGGTGGTCTCTATGGATTCCAGGATTAGCGGTATTCTCGTCCGACGCGCATCCTTCCTGCTGGCGATCTTGCTGGTTGTGCCACTGTTGGCCCTGCCCGCGAGCCATGGCTATGCGGCAGAGGCTGGAGAGCCTGTGGCGCAGGAGGGCGGTGGGGATACAGTTGCCGCCGCGCTGGAGAATCTCGAGTGGCGCAACATCGGTCCCGCCGTCATGGGCGGCCGCATTACCGACCTGGCTGTGCTCGAGTCGAACCCATCCGTCTTTTTCGTTGCCACGGCGACGGGTGGCGTCTGGAAAACCACCAACCACGGCATCGCCTTCGAGCCCGTTTTCGACAACGAAGCGACCGCCTCCGCGGGGGCAGTGACGATCTCGCAGTCCAACCCGAACCTCGTGTGGGTAGGCAGCGGCGAGCCCAATAACCGGCAGAGCTCGCCCTGGGGCAACGGCGTGTACAAGTCTGTCGACGGCGGCAAGACCTGGGAACACAAGGGCCTGTACGAGACGCGCCACATCGCCCGCATCGCTATTGACCCGCGCGACAACGATGTCGTCTACGTGGCTGCGGTGGGCCAGCTCTGGGACACGAATCCCGAGCGTGGTGTGTTCCGCACGCGTGACGGCGGCGACACCTGGGAGCATGTGCTGTCCGTCGACGCTGACACCGGCGCCGTCGATCTGGTGATGGACCGGAACGACCCGAACACATTGTTTGCGGCCATGTACCAGCGCCGGCGGACCTCGTTCGGGTTCAACGGCGGTGGTCCGGGGGGCGGCATCTACCGCAGCATGGATGGTGGCGAGACCTGGACGGAGCTCACCGAAGGGCTGCCGGAGGGTGACACGGGCCGCATCGGGCTCGATATCTTCCGCGGTGACACCAACATCGTGTACGCGATCGTCGAGGCTCGCCGCGGGGAGCAGGGTATCTATCGGTCGACCGACCGGGGCGATACGTGGAGCACATCAGCACCACCAACAACCGCCCCATGTACTACAGCCTCCTGCGCATCGATCCCAACAACCCCGAGCGCATCTATCTCGGGGGATCATCGCTCTACAAGACCGACGACGGAGGTCACAACTTCACTAACGACGCGGCGACGGAGGTTCATTCCGACCACCACGCGCTGTGGATCGATCCCGCCAACTCGAACCACCTGATCCTCGGTGGCGATGGTGGCGTGTCGGTTTCCTGGGATCGCTCGGCGAGCTGGTTCCAGTTCACCAACATCATTTTGGCGCAGTTCTACGAGATCGGCGTCGACATGCGCGACCCGTACTTCGTTTGCGGCGGCCTGCAGGACAACGGCTCCTGGTGTGGGCCTAGCGCCACCTGGTCGAGGCAGGGAATCGGCAACCACGACTGGTTCAACGTTGGCGGCGGTGATGGCTTCTATGTGCGCATCGACCCGACCGACCCATCGATTCTGTTCGCAGAATCACAGGGCGGCAACATCGCGCGCGTCGATCTGAACACGATGGAGCGACGCGGCATCAAGCCGGCGCCACGCCTGCAGGGCGAGGAGCCGGACACGACCGGCGAGGTCAGCTTCCGTTGGAACTGGAACACGCCGATCATCATCTCGCAGCACGACTCGGCCACTATCTACGCGGGTTCCAACCACCTGATGAAGAGCACCGATCGGGGCGATAGCTGGGAAGCGATCAGCCCTGATCTGACCCAGGCGATGGACCGTGATGAGCTCGAGATCATGGGAGTGGCACTGGGGAACGAGCAGATCCTGTCGCGCAACGACGGGATCTCGTCGTACGGCAACTCCACGAACATCTCCGAGTCGCCACTCAATCCGGGCGTGCTCTACTTCGGCACCGATGACGGCAACCTGCAGGGCACGCGTGACGGCGGCGGCAACTGGCAGATGCTGAACCAGGATATGCCGGGGTTGCCTGAAAACACCTATGTCAGCCGTGTAGTCGCCTCACGCTTCAACGAAGGCACCGTTTACGCCACCTTCGATGGCCACGAGCGCGGCGACTACAGGCCGTACGTCTACGTCAGCGACAACTTCGGCGAGGACTGGAGCACGATTGTGGGCGGCCTGCCCGATGACTGGTCGGTGAACGTCATCTACGAGCACCCGACGGTCGAGAACCTCTTGTTCCTCGGCAACGAGATCGGCGTCTACTTCTCGAGGGACCGGGGCGAAAGCTGGATTCGTCTGAAAGGCAACCTGCCGACCGTGCCGGTCGATGACATCGTCATACATCCGCGGGACAACGACCTGATCATCGGCACCCACGGCCGCGGCGCCTGGATCCTGGACGACATCTCTCCGTTGATGGAGATCTCCGAGGACCTGGTTGCCTCGGACGCACACCTGTTCCCGGTGCGGCGCGCGACGATCTTCAATGTATACAGCCCACAGGGTTGGACCCCGGGCTCCTTTGCGGCTCCCAACCCGCCATTCGGCGCGATGATCCGCTACCACCTGAAGGACGACGCTCCGCTACCCGAGCAAACAGGCAGGCAGCGACCCGAGGCGAATCCCGCTGGCCCGCCCGGCATGCCGGCGGGCATGGCCGGATTCTTCGCCCGGGGAGGTCCACCCGCCCCACGCCCCGAGCCTCCCGAGCCGACCGTGAAGCTGCGGGTTCTGGATGAATCGGGCACCCTGGTGCGCGATCTCGAGGGGCCGGGTCGAGCGGGGATGCAGCAGGTCGTTTGGGATCTGCGCGTCAACCCGGCGTACGTGCCCGATCCGAGTGAGCAGGCCAACCCTATGGCCCGCTTCTTCGGTGGCAGCCCGCGTGGTCCCCGCGTCCTGCCCGGCACCTACACCGTCGAGGTGGATGCCGCCGACCAGACGTTCACCACCGAGGTCGAGGTGAGGGGCGACCCACGCATCGACCTCTCTCGCGCCGACCTCGTGGTGCGGCAGGCCGCCATCATCGACGGCTTCGCGCTCTCCAAGCCGATATACGAGGCGGGGCGGGCGCTGACGCGCGCCTCCGAGCAGCTCACGGCGGTGCGGGAGCTCATCACGGGCAACGACGAGGTGCCGGACTCGTTGCGCGAGGAGATCCGCGAGCTGAGCGGACAGGTTCGAGACCTGCAGGAGGAGCTCAGTCAAGTGCGTCGCGGCATGCGGGTCTCCAACGCCATCGAGAGCTTCACCGCGCTGCCGACCGAGGATCAGCTTTGGCAGATTGACCAAGGGTGGGTGAAGGTCCCGGCGCTCGTGGAGCAGGTCAACGACCTGATCGGCACGCGAATGTCGGCGATTCTGGGCCAGATCTACCAGCCCGGTTTCGGCCCCGATGCGGGAACCCAGATCGAGATCCCTCCTCGGCCGGGGCGGTAGGCCGGCGAGGATCTCTGGTGCAAGGGAGATGACCGCCCGCAGACTCGGATAGGAGTGCCGATGAGGATTGTTCGCGAGACCCTGGTGCGCCCAACCACGGCCGACACTGACATCCAGGATCTGACCCAGGACGTGGCACAGATCCTGGCACAGTCGGGAATTCGTGAGGGGCAGGTGCTGGTCTTCACCCCCGGGTCGACGGCCGGCATTACCACGATCGAGTTCGAGAGTGGTGTCGTGTTCGATCTCGAGCAAGCGATCGAGCGCCTGGCGCCGCGCGACATACACTACGACCACGATGCTCGCTGGGGAGACGGCAACGGCTATTCGCACGTTCGAGCGGCTCTTCTGGGGCCGTCGATGGCCGTGCCGGTGGTCGATGGCCAGCTACAGATCGGCACCTGGCAGCAGATCGTGCTGTGCGACTTCGACAACCGGCCGCGCGAGCGCAAAATCATCGTCCAGGTGATGGGGGAGTAGGGGCGACGCTCCCCTGCAGAACTGAGCTCCCCTGCGGCTGTGGCGGTTGGTGAGAGCGGCGGGCTAGAAGTTGGCTTCGTAGGCGATCGTGGCGTTGATTCCCGGCGCGTCGACGCCCGAGCCGTGCAGGCGATAGTTGCTGTCGGCCAGGTTCATCACACCGAAGGTGACCGACTGGGTGTCGGTGACCGCGATGCCGCCGCGCATCCCGACCGAGACGAAGCCGGGAGACTCGTTGAACAGCGAGTTGCCCTCGAGCGTCGGACCTAGCACGCGAAGAATGACCTCCTCGAGGGTCTCGCCGGTCACCGTGAGAATTCCGTCCTCGATCAGGCCCAAGCTCATCGCGGTGTTGTTCCAATAACTTGCGATCGTTCTGGCGTCGCGGTAAGAGCCGATGCGGGCGTCGTCGTAGTCGAAGGGGTTGAAGCGGTTCTGGGTCGCGAAGAGTCGCACAACCCCCTCGAGCCAGTAGCGACCTCTGATATCCGACCATCGCAGTGTGGTGGTCAGGTTGTCGGGGGCAAGCTTGCGCACCCAGTTGTCGGTTTCTTCCTCACGTCCTCGCTGCAGGCCGCCCTTGACCACGAGCCTCCATGAGTTGCCGAAGTTCCTCAGGAACAGACCCTCGATGCCCCACACCCGCTCGCCACCGATGTTGGCGCGCGAGACCACGGGCCGCGGGTCGATCGGTGTGTAGATCCTTCCCGCCGTGTCCTGGAAAATGATTGGCTGGCCGCCGATCGTCTGCCCGACAACGTCCTCGAGAACGATCATCGTTCGCCGCGCCAGCTTCTCGATCATGTGGTTGTCGAATACGGCGAACTCGAAGCGAGTCGTGTCATTCCGCCAGCGAACGCCAGCCTCGTAGCTCCACAGCTTCTCGGGATCGAGCGGCGTCCATGGATTCCCCGTGCTGACGGCGTCGACGCTAGCCCCGTCACCCACGAAGGCGTCGTAGCGGATCGCCTCACTCGGTGTGACCTCGAATCCGCCGCCGGTCAGGCCTTGCTCGCCGAGGTCGAAAACCGACGGGGCGCGGAATCCCCGTGCGACACGCCCGAAGATGCTGGCATGCTCGTTGAGAAACAGGACGGTGCCGGCATGGAATGTGAGGTCAGTGAAGTTCTCGCTCGCTTTCGGCACCGTGGGCACGCCGTCGATGATGTTGTCGTCGGGGTTGGTGCGGAAGTGAAAAGACGAAAAGCGCGCCCCGGCCGAAACCTGCAGTCGCTCCTTCAGTGCCCCCCACTCATCGAGCAGAAACATGCCCACCGAGGTGTAGCGGGTGCCGTTGGGGTAGCGGGGTCGAACCTGGCTGGTTTCTCCCTCGGGGGTGGTCTCGGTTTCAGAGGAAGAGACGAAGTCGTCGTACACCTCGCCGCCCGCTGTCAGCAGGTGCGATCCCGTGCTCCAGGAGCCCGAAGCATTGAAGCCGATGGAGGTGACGCGGTTGAGCTCATTCGACAGGTTGCTGGTGGGTCGGGTCTGGCTACGACGGCCATCCGTCTGGCGATTCACCGAGAAGGTCGACTCGAAGAAGGTCTCACCGAAGATGTCCTGGTAGCGGAAGTAGCCGAAGCCCAGCTTCTGCGGCACGAAATCGGCGATGAGCCGCCCGTCGCCCCCCAGGAGCCTGTCGTAGCGCCGCACGTCGTTCTGCTCGTTGTACATGAAGAAGCCGGTCAGATGCCCATCGATGCCGACGCGCGAGTTCATCTTTCCGGTGAAACCACCGTGGCCATAGCCGGTGTCCCGCATGCGGGTGCCGAGGATGTCCTGGACCTGCTCGGAGGTGAGGTCGAAGAAGCGAATCAGTGAGTTGCGCGAGTCCTCGCCACGTCCGCCTCGCAGGTCCTGGTGACGTGCCAGGGTGCCGCCGAAGACCGCGGCAAAGCGCTCGCCCGCGACGCCGGCTGTGGCGCTTCCACCAGCCCCCAGTGAGGTGGACTCACCGAAGGCGCGGGCGTTCCCGCTCCAGTTCCAGCCGTCTCGTGAGTAGCCCGGCACGGAGGTCGAGGCCACATTGATAGCCCCGCCGAGCGCGTCGCTGCCGTAGTTCACGCCGGCGGGACCGAGCAAAATCTCGACCGCGTCCACGGCTATGCCTGGAATCCATGCGAGGTACTGGGTGTTGCCGCCGCGGTAGGTGGAGTTGTTGTAGCGGATGCCATCGAAAAGGTACAGAACCGCCTGGGCACTCTGGCCACGCAGAATGGGCGAGCCCTGCCCGGGCGTTGTTTGCTGGGTGACGACTCAGGGCTCCTCGGCGAGCATGCGAGGCAGCAGGTCGACGGCGCGCTCCTCGAGCTCAGCAACACCCAACGTGTGCACGCTGGCGGCGACCTTTGTGTTCTCCTGCAGGATTCCACGGGTGGCCGAAACGGTCACAGTCTCGTCGATGAAGGCCGCGATCATGCTGATCTCGAGCTTCAACGGCTCCTCGCCGACGGTGATGATCTGATCGCGGTCGCGAAACGGTGGGGCGGTCACGCGTAGCTCGTACGTTCCCGGGCGAACATCGGTGAGCTCGAAGCGACCCTTCTCATCGGTCACCGTTTCCTGCAAGAGCAGTCGATTGGGGCCGAGCAGCCGAACCTGGGCGCCGGCCATGGGCTCGTCGTCGGCGCCGAAGACGATCCCCGAGATTTCGCTGGCTGTCTCACTGGCCTGGCCGGTTGCTGGGCCGAGCACGGCGCCACGCTGGCTCGGCGAATCCTGCGCTTGCGACGCCAAGGCAGACGTCGAACCTCCCGTCAGCAGGACGAGCAGCGCGACGCAGGAGAATAAGGAGATGGCGCGAGCGGTGATCAGGTGAGCCTTCATGGATCGGCGCTATGTGGGGGGGGCGGCACGCCAAAGACATCAAAATGGTACCACGCAGGGGCTGGCCTCGTGTGGCCAGAGAAGCCCGCGACGGCGCCAGCCAAGGTCGGGTGACGCCGTCGTTCAAAGGTGCAGGTTTTTCGGTGCCGAGAGCGCCGAAACGGGCCCACATAGGCGCGCTCAGGCCCTTCAATGAAGCCGCTAACGAGTACCCTCCGGCTCGAGCGCCGTCAACAGGATGACCAACGCCGTCGGCTCGTTGTTGCCATTGAGCTTGGAGGTGCCGACGACCACCGTCTCCCCGACGCTCATGCTGAAGGAGGTTTCGAGCACGAGCCGCTGGTAAGCGCCATGGGTATCACCCTGCACACCCTCGGGGAGGACTACTGCCGGCTCCAAAACCGTCATCTGGAATTCCTCGATGAGGAGCGGCTCGTTGGATGTCGGGTTACCTCGAAACACCAATCCCACTTCGAAGCCGGTTGGCCCAGTCAGGGTGGTCTGTCCCTGGCGGGAGGTCTTCAGCCAGCCGGTGTCGAGGACGCGAAATCCCTCATAGGGAAGAAATGCCTTGATGTCCTCTACCGCTCGCTGCGCACCCGGTGGCAGGTTGGATGGCGTGGACGGAGAATCGGTGGCAGCCAGGACGATGATGTGGAAGGCCTGGGTGTGGGGGGGCTTGTCCACCTCGCTGAGCAGCGCGACGACGCGGCTGTGAACCTCGGCGGTTGAGGTGACGATCAGCGTGCTCTCCTGCTCCATCAACTCGACGTTGCAGTCGGTATAGCGCTGCTGGTCAGCAGGTATCTCGCGACATGCTGATCTGGCGAGCTCATAGGCACTCGAGAGGCTGACGTGCTGGAGCGCATAGAGTCTGGTTTCGACCTGCGGGATCTCCTGCTGCTGGGGTTCTTCCCCGGCCCAGTTTGGAGTGGCGGCCTCGGACACCCATTCGGATTGCCCGGTCTGAGCGCTGCCACTAGGCGGGATCGCTGCCGCAGTCGCCGGCAGGAAGGCGACAATGAAGAGGACGCATGCCATACGAATGATCATGTGTTTGAGCATGTCTACAGTTCTCCTCGAGCCCGGTCGTCGGGCTCGCTTACGGGGAATTGGAAGTCGGGGTCAAGGGTCCAGATAATGCGTGTGCCGCCCGGAGCCGTGAACCGCACGGTGCGAGGTTTACGCTCGGCGGATGGGGGAATGATGTCGCTTGGTTCTTCCCCGGCAGCGATTGGCACTGGGTCCACGGCAGCCATGGGCGACTCGGTCACGGGGACAGGATCCGCGGAGGGTTCCGCTGCTTGTGCCTCCGGGCTCTCTGCGACGACTGTGGCCGATTCGATGAGTGTTGCGGGTAGTGGCTCGGCAGGAGTGACAGGTCCTGTTTCGGGTTGGAGGACCGCACCCCATGGGCCGGCACGCAGCAGGAGCGCCAGCGCGATGAGAGCAACGACGACCGTCGCCGCCACGGCGGCGTAGGGGCGCGATAGCCAGGACCGCGCAGTGGGGCTGGTGTCGATGGCGTTCAGGACGGTGCGACGCATCGCGGTGATCTCCTCAGGGGCGGGCTCGTTGCCATCGCCGGCAGGGTCACCGAGGTTGAGGAGCTCTCTGAGCTCGCCGTCAGATAGGTTCTTGCGATCAGCCGTCATGGCTCAACTCCTTGCGCAACTTGCTCCGG
>JAUWTE010000275.1 GCA_030609765.1 Acidobacteriota bacterium | reverse complement strand
CCTTCGAGCGTGGCGCCGGCGGCGTAGTGCGCCAGCGACCAAGCTGCGGGCTGCATCGGACTGAGCTCGAAAACCGGCAACTTAGGGTGGCGCGCTCTGAGCGACGGCAGGAGGTTCACGTCAGTACCGGAAACGAGGAGAAAAGCATCGGCACGGGAGGCGGCCGAGGGTCTCTCCCGCAGCCGCCCCGCGGGCATGCAGAAGTCTTGCCAAAAAGGCATCGAGGCATCGACCACCAGAAAATTGACATCCCTCGAGACACGCAGGTGCTGGAAAGCGTCGTCGAGGAGGAAGACGTCGCTCGGGGTGGCGTCGAGGGCCAGCTCGGCTGCCTCTTCGCGACGGCTGGCTACCGCCACAGCCACTCGAGGAAGTGTGCGAGCAAGCCAGAACGGCTCATCGCCGGCCTTCCGAGCGGGCACCAAGACCTGGCCGTTGCCGCGTGAGACCAAGAGCGGCTCACGCCCCTCCCTCCGATAGCCTCGGCTGAGGATTGCCGGCCGCGTGCCCATCGCGATCAGCAACTCCGCCACGGCCGCAACGGCGGGCGTCTTTCCGACGCCGCCGACAGACAATCCGCCGACGCTCAACGTGGGGAGAGGTAGCCGAGCCACATGCCGCCAGCCACGTTGGAAAGTCTCGACCCGCAGCGCTGCAATCGCACCCCAGGCCACGCCCAGCAATTTGACCATGCCTAGCCTTCGCGATCAGCTCAGGAGTGCCGACAGCACCCGGGCAGTGCGCCGCCCGGCATTGGCATCCCTGAAGGCAACCTTTCGAGCTCTGCTGCCCATCTCTTCTCGCTGCCCTTCGTCACTCAGCAGCGTCATCCACGCATCGGCGAGCTCGTCGGCATCGTTCACGACCCGGGCCGCTCCCGCCTCGAGGAACTCCTCAGCCAAGGCGGCGAAGTTCTCCATGTGTGGGCCAAACAGCACGGGCTGACCGTAAACCGCGGGCTCGAGAAGATTGTGGCCGCCGGTCGGGACCATGCTGCCGCCAACGAAGCTCACCATCCCAAGACCGTAGGCTACGGGAAGCTCTCCAATCGTGTCTAGCAGCAAGACCTCGGCACCGTCGGGGCCGCCGCTGCTCCTGCGGCGACACTGCCATCCCGAAGCCGTCACCAAGCTAGCCACTTGATCGAACCGTTCCGGGTGTCGTGGGGCGATCAAGAGTCGGATGTCGGGGCGTGCCGCGCGCGTTCTCGCGAATGCCTGGAGGACAAGATCCTCCTCTCCCGGCATCGTACAGCCTGCTATCAGGACCTCGGCTTCCACCTCCAGTTGCAACACGTCAGCGAGCGCCCTTCGGGTTTCGACAGGCGAGGCCAGAACGGCCGCGTCCGCCTTCAGATTTCCGGTGGTGAAAACCCGCTCCGCCGATACCCCGAGGGCCCTGAAGCGAGCTGCTTCGCGCGGTGTCCGGGCACAGATCAACGAGACCTGCCCCATGACAGAGCGCCACCACTGGCCCAGCCAGCGGTAGCGCGACAGTGATGCCGCCGACAGGCGGCCGTTGACCACAGCCACGGGGATCCCTCGTGTCCAGCAGGCACGAACCAGGTTGGGCCAGATCTCAGTTTCCACGAGCAGCAGTGCCTGCGGCCGCAAGGTATCGAGGTAGGCGCCGACTGCGCTGGGTAGGTCGAGAGGGCAGAAGAAGTGGGCATCGGCTTCGGATCGCGCCGCCAAAGCCTGACCCGTGGACGTGGTCGTCGAGAGCAACATGGCCACGCCCGGCTGCATCTTGCGCAGGTGACGAATCAGTCCTCGTGCCGCATGCACTTCGCCAACCGAGACCGCGTGGATCCACACGGCGCCCGGCGCGATTTCCTGAAGATCCGGAGGAACCTGACCGAGACGCTGCGCCAGGCCGTCGGCATAGCGCCCGCCGCGGATCAGAGCCCACAGAGTGCGAGGCGCGTAGGCACACAGGCCCAAGGCGTACAAAAAGGTGTAAAGGACGTACATTCTCAGTGCTGGGGCGGCTTGAATGAAGTGCCGGGTTGTCGGGCCGCGCGGCGTCGGAATTATAGGGACGACGTGTGGGGGGGTCAATTACCGCCGCTCATTCTCGACGTGCCCGGTCGCTGCCCCTCGCGCCCCATGCGCCCGTCCGCTTCACGACCCGTTGAACGATCCCGACCGGCGGCCGTGCGAGAATGAACGCCATGAGTGAATCCCCCGACACGTCCGCGAGCGACGGCCTGCCCTCGCTCCTCGATCTTCCCGCTAGTCGCTGGCGAGAGGCGATGGCGGAATGGGTCGATGCCCCCTACCGCGCCGATCAGGTAGTCGACTGGGTCTTTCGCAAGGGTGTCTACGACTTCACCGAGATGCTCAACCTGCCGGTGGAGTTGCGCACCGGGCTGGCCCAGCGTTACTCCGTGGAGCCTCCATCTATCAACAGGTCGTTCGAGTCTGAGGATGGAACGCAACGCTACCTGCTGGGGCTCGCGGACGGCTTGAGCGTCGAGGCGGTGACGATGCCCTATGAGGATCGTGTGACGCTGTGTTTGTCCTCCCAGGTCGGTTGTCGATTCGCGTGTCGATTCTGTCAGACAGGTGTCATGGGGCTGGCACGGTCCCTGACCGCAGGGGAGATCGTCGGCCAGGTCCTGCGCTTGCGCACGGAGCTGAACGCTCCCGACCTGCCTGTCAACATCGTATTCATGGGGCAGGGTGAGCCACTGGACAACGCCGAGTCGGTCTCCCAGGCAATTGGCGGGTTGCAGGATCCCTCTGGACCGGGTCTGAGCTGGCGGCGGATTACCTTGTCGACGGTGGGCGTGGTCCCGGAGATCAAGCGACTGGCGGAGCTCGGCGCCCAGCGGCCGCGACTTGCGATCTCGCTGAATGCCTCCACCGATGAGGTCCGGTCCGAGATCATGCCGGTCAACCGCAAATGGCCAATCTCGGAGCTGCTCGCAGCGATTCGCTCGTTGTCATGGCGCACCCGGGAGAGAGTCACATTCGAGTACGTCCTGTTGGCTGGAGTCAACGATCATCCGGAGGACGCTCAACGTCTGGGCGAGCTCCTTCGAGGCCTGCCCGCCAAGGTCAACCTGATCCCCTGGAACGAGCTGGCCGGGCTGCCGTATGAGCGCCCCTCGGCGCGGGCCATCGAGCAGTTCCGTTTGCAGGTCTTGCGCGGTGGGCTCGATGCGCTCGTTCGCTACAGTCGTGGCACGGACATCGCTGCCGCCTGCGGGCAACTGCATGCCGCTGTCGCGCGTTCGGGATAAGGGGGAATCCGGGCTCCTAGTCGAGGCCCTCTTCGGCTAGCCGTCGCGTGAGCTCTTCTCCCTGGTCCGCGACCTTTTTGATCTGCGCAGCACGGTTGGCAGCCAGCCTGCCTGCCAACTCGGTGTCCCCCAAGGCCAGAATGCGGGCCGCCAACTGGGCCGCATTGACGGCTCCCGATTTGCCGACACCCATCGTGGCGACCGGGACTCCTCCGGGCATCTGAACCGTGGCGAGCAGGGCATCGAGTCCAGCCAGCGCAGAGGCCACCAGTGGCACACCGATAATCGGCAAGGCGCTGTGGGCCGCGAGCGCCCCGGCCAGATGTGCCGCGGCCCCGGCGCCCGCGATGAGCACCTGAAGGCCGCGCCCGGCCGCCTGGCCGGCGAAGTCCGCGACCACGTCGGGGCAACGGTGCGCCGACATTACTCGCACCTCGAAGGGGATGTCGTAGCTCTTCAAAACGCGGACGCACTCGAGCATGATGTCGAGGTCGGAGAGGCTACCCATTACGACTGCAACCCTGGGTTTGGGTGTGCTCATTTTCCTGTCGCCATGTCGCGGTGGCCGATATCCCGGCGGTAGTGCATGCCTTCGAACTCGATCTCGTCGATCGCCGAATACGCAACGGCCAGCGCGTCATCGAGCGAGTCACCGAGTCCGGTGACTCCGAGCACTCTGCCGCTTGCCGTAACCCAGTTCTCTCCTTCGCGGTTCGTTGCCGCGTGAAAGACGATCAGATCATCGCGACCAGCGACCTTGTCCAGGCCGCTGATGCGGTGACCGGTAGTGGCCTCGCCGGGGTAGCCGGGCGAGGCGAGCACCACGCAGGCACCGCTTTTCCCCGACCATTGCAGTTCTGGACCGAGGCCTTCGCCATGGGCGATTGAAGCGAGCCGCTCGGCCAAATCCTCATCTAGAAGCGGGAGGATTACCTGCGCCTCGGGATCACCGAAGCGGCAGTTGAACTCGAGGACCTTGGGGCCATCGTCGGTCAACATCATCCCGGCGTAGAGCACGCCGGTAAATCGGCGATCCTCGGCTGCCATACCTTGAATCGTGGGGAGAATGACTTCTTCGTGAACCCGCTGGGCCATGGCACTGTCGATCACCATTTCCGCCGGGGCGTAGGCTCCCATGCCTCCTGTATTCGGTCCTTCGTCGCCCTCGAAGACTGGCTTGTGATCTTGTGATGGCAGCAAGGTGAGCGCCTCTTCTCCATCGCAAAGCGCCATGCAGGTGGCCTCCGTACCGCGCATGAACGCCTCGATCACGAGCCGGTCGCCGGCACTACCGAAGGCACGGTCCACCATGGCGGCTTGGACCACCTGGCGAGCCGCATCGGCGTCCTCGCAGATCACTGCCCCTTTGCCGGCGGCGAGCCCGTCCGCCTTCACGACCACTGGATACCCCCACGGGCAGTCAGCGACGAAATCACTCGCCTGCTGGGCGTTGGCGAAAACCTCGAACTCAGCGGTCGGAATGTGGTTCCGCGCCATGAAGGATTTGGCGAAGGCCTTGCTGGCCTCCAAGATCGCGGCTCGTCTTGTCGGCCCGAAGCAGCAAATACCCTGCTCGGCGAGAACATCGACGAGTCCCGCCGCGAGCGGTGCCTCGGGGCCAACGACCACCAGGTCTACCCGGTGCTCGACAGCGGCTGCCGCCATTGCACTGATGCTGCCGGCCGGGATGTCCCAGCGCGTGGCGACCTCGCCGATACCAGCGTTACCAGGGGAGCAGTACAGGTGATCTACCGAAGGACTGCGGCTGAGTGCCCAGGTGAGAACATGCTCTCGGCCGCCACTCCCGACTACGAGAATATCCATTG
>JAUWTE010000010.1 GCA_030609765.1 Acidobacteriota bacterium | reverse complement strand
TCCAGCTGGGTAAATTCAGGCTGTCTATCAGCACGCAGGTCCTCATCGCGGAAACAGCGGGCAATCTGAAAATACCGATCGAAGCCGGCAATCATGAGTAGCTGTTTGAAGAGCTGCGGGCTCTGCGGCAAGGCATAGAACGAACCTGCCTGTAAACGGCTGGGAACCAGGTAGTCCCGTGCACCCTCCGGCGTCGTACGCGTGAGCACCGGGGTTTCGATCTCGAGGAAGCCACGCTCATCGAGGAAGTTGCGGGTGATCAACGCCAGCCGGTGACGCAGCGCGAGGGTCCGCTGCAGCGGCGGGCGCCGGAGATCCAGGTAGCGGTATCGAAGGCGCAACTCTTCGCTGGCGCCCGAGTCCTCCTCGATCAGGAACGGCGGTGTATCTGAGCGCGCCAGCACGCGCGCCGCGGAGGCCTTCACCTCGAGGGCCCCCGTAGGAAGCGACTCATTGACCATATCTTCCGGTCGCGCGTCGACCTGCCCCTCCACCTCGACCACCCACTCGGGGCGCAGCTTCTGAGCCACGCCGTGGGCCTCCGGAGCATCCTCCGGATTGAATACACACTGAACTATGCCACTGCGATCGCGCAGGTCGATGAAGATCAGCCCGCCGAGGTTGCGCCGGCGCGAAACCCAGCCCTGCAGGCGCACCGGAGCCCCGATGTCAACGGCTCCAACGTGTCCGCACATGTGTGATCGACGCATCTGCTACCCCTCGCTCGCGAGCAACGTGCGAATGTCTTCGGCCAGGCTATCGATTTCAGACGATACCTGTTGGCCGTCAGACATGCGCTTGATGGTGAATGTGCCGGAGGCCACCTCATCCGGCCCGATGATTACCACAGTCGGCGCAGTGCTGCGGTTTGCCGCCCGCATCTGTGCCTTCAGGCTACGCCCCTGATAGTCGGCGGTTGTGCGGATGCCGGAATGCCGCAATCGCCACATGACGTCGAGCCCGGCCGCACGCACGGACTCATCGATCGTGACCACGAAACAGTCGACTGACGGCACGGGTAGCTCATCGGGCATTGCCAGAACGATCCTCTCCAGGCCCGAGGCGAAGCCCACGGCCGGGGCGTCCACCTTGCCACCCATCTGTTGCACGAGCCCATCGTATCGACCACCGCCCAGCAGGGCGTCCTGGGCCCCCAGGGCCGACGAGGTGATCTCGAATACGGTACGACGGTAGTAGTCGAGACCTCTCACCAAGCGCGGCTCCAGCTGGAACTCGACGCCCCAGTCGCTCAGGTAGGCACAAACCCGGTCGAGGTGATCGCGGTTGCCACCGCTCAAGTGGTCGATGATCGTCGGCAGTTTCTCGATCACCGCCTGGTCACGTGGATTCTTGCTGTCGAATACGCGCAGTGGATTGATCTCGTGGCGCTTCTTGGAGTCCTCGGAAAGTTCGGCCAGATGCTCCCTTTGCGCCGCCACGAGCTTCTCCATGTAGCTCGGTCGGTCGTCCTTGTCACCTACGCTGTTGATGTACAAGGTGGGTGATTCGACACCGAGCTCTTGCAGCCAATACATGGCCATCTCAATGACTTCGGCATCAACGGCGGGGTCCTCTGAACCGAAAGCTTCGGCACCAATCTGATGGAACTGCCGGTAGCGCCCCTTCTGCGGGCGCTCGTAGCGGAACATAGGTCCGATGTAATAGAGCTTGGTGACATCCTTCCCCTCGGCCAAGCGATGCTCCAGGTAGGCGCGGACAACCGGGGGGGTGCCCTCCGGGCGAAGGGTCAGGTCGTGACCGCCCAAATCGGTAAAGCGGTACATCTCCTTCTGGACAATCTCGGACTGTTCGCCCGTGCCTTTCTCGAAGACCTTGCTGTCCTCGAAGATCGGCGTGCGGATCTCCTGCATGCCGTAGAGAGCGAAAGTCCGGCGAGCTACGCTCTCCACACGTTGCCAGCGATCCACCTCGGGCGGCAACACGTCACGTGTACCCCTCGCGGCTCGCAGATTCACGGCGTTCTCCTTTGCGCCTCAGAAGTATACGGGGAAAGCCGCACCAGCTCTCCCACGGTAATCTCGTGTCGATTCTGTTGTTCGTCATCGACATACAGGCCCCCTCTGGGCGACAGCCCAGCGGCGACACCGCGCATCAATCCCTGATGGGTCTGGATCTCGACGTAGCTGCCCCGCGATTCCGGCGACAACTCGAGCCAACGCTCGATGACCGGGCTCAACCCACGCCGGCGCCAAACGTCATCCCAGTACTCGAGTGCTTGCAACAAACTCACCAGCACAGGCAATCTTGGCTGCGGATGTCCTGAAAGCATGCACAAGCTTGTCACTCGCGCCCTCAGGTCGGTTGGAAAATCCTTCTCTTCGTGGTTCACATTGATCCCCACGCCGCACACCAGGAAATCCAGAGTACTGCCGGTGACCTCCGACTCAACGAGCACACCAGCTATCTTGCGGTCGCCAAGATAGCAGTCGTTGGGCCAGCGGAGCATCAATGGCTGGCCAGTGTAGATTGCCAGCGACTCCGCCACCGCGATCCCCGCCACGAGCTGAACGGCTGGCCCAGCATCCGCTGTAGACGCCACGGGACGCAACAGAACGGACAGATAGATACCCTTACCCGCCGGCGATACCCAGCTCCGCTGTCGCCGACCCCGGCCTGCGGTCTGCTCCTCAGCGAGCACAACCAGGCCATCTACTGCGCCCTGCCGGCCGAGCTCACGCGCCAGCCGATTGGTCGAGTCGACGGAATTCTCATAACGCACAGTCGCGCCAATCCGGGCCTCACCCAGGGCGCTGGCGACGCGTGCGGGGAGAAGAAGATCGGCCGCTGTCTCCGGCGGACGCGCCTGTCGTTGGCCCGCGACCATGACTAGGAAGACAATGCCGCGAGGTGTTGCCTCAGGCGGTCAGTTTCTGCTTCCAGCTCGTCGCTACGACTACGTACCTGCTCAACCACCTCGGGAGGGGCCTTGTCGAGAAAACCGCGATTCTCCAGGCGTGAGGAGAGCTGGGCAAGCTCCTTCTTCAGCCCGTCGAGGCGCTTTTCGATGCGGAGGCGCTCGCCCTCGATGTCGAGTACGTCATCGAGGCCCACCACGACCTCCACGTCGACGACAGCCGCCCGGGCAGCGTGCAGGAAAGAGGTCGCCGGCGGACCCACAACCTCAATGGGTTCGGCCCGCGCCAATGAGCCGATATAGGGCACGAGATCGGCAAGCTCAGAGCGTCTGCTCTCATCCTCACACACGAGCAACAGCGGCACCTTCTTGCCCGGATCGATGCTGAACTCCGCCCGCAGACGTCGCACCTCGGTCACCAGTCCCTGCAAGGTCTTGACCTGGGCCTCCACGCTGTCGTCGACCCACTCATCGTGACAAGCAATCCACGGTGCACGCGCCACCAAATCGCGCTCCCCGGGCAAACGGCTCCAGATCTCCTCGGTAATGAAAGGCATGACCGGGTGAAGGGCCCGCAGAAGCGCCTCGAGGACCGCCATCAGGGTGCCACGAGTCGCCCGCAGAGCGTCCGGGTCATCTCCCCAGAGCACGATCTTCGACATCTCCAGGTACCAGTCACAAAACTCGTGCCAGATGAAGTGGTACAAAACGTGACACATCTCATCGAAGCGGTAGGAAGAGAGCGCCTTCTCGATTTGCGGCACGATCGCCGAGGTTCGCGAGAGGATCCAGCGGTCCCCCAGCGTGACCGGCTTGGGATCGGCCGCATCCGCAGAGGCCTGCAGGGCGCATTCTTCATCACCCAGGTTCATGAGGGCGAAACGCGCCGCATTCCACAGCTTGTTGCAGAAGGTCCGGTAGCCGGCCAGGCGATCAATGGAGAGCTTCATGTCGGTTCCCGGCGTCGCCATCGATGCCAGAGTGAACCGCAAGGCATCGGCTCCGTATTGCCCCACTGCTTCCACCGGGTCCACGGCATTGCCCTTCGACTTGCTCATTTTGTCGCCGTGCTCGTCGCGCACCAGACCGTGCAGGAGAACCTCGGGAAACGGAACCTCATCCTGGAACCTGAGCCCCATGAAGATCATCCGCGCGACCCAGAAGAAGAGGATGTCGTAGGCGGTAACCAGGAGGTCGGTCGGGTAGTAGCGCTCCAAGTCTTCGGTCTCGTCGGGCCAACCGAGAGTCGAAAAGGGCCACAGCGCAGAGGAGAACCAGGTGTCGAGCACGTCGCTCTCCTGCTCGAGTACACCACCACAGCTACACGCATCTGGCTCATTCTCGGCGACTGTCAGCTCGTTGCACTGGGTGCAGAACCAGGCGGGAATGCGGTGGCCCCACCAGAGTTGCCGTGAGATGCACCAATCGCGGATGTTGGTCAGCCATTCCCGGTATACCTTGACCTGATGCTCGGGCAAGAAGCGGATACGCCCATCCTCGACGGCTTGCAGTGCAGGCTTGGCCAGCGGCTCCATACGAACAAACCACTGTGTCGAAACCAGGGGCTCGATGATCGTGTCGCAGCGCTGGCAGCGCCCGACAGCGTGCCCATGTGGCCGCTCACCTTCGAGGACGCCTTCCTCCTCGAGCCGCTCGAGCAACTTCTCGCGACACTCGAACCGGTCGAGCCCGGCGAAAGGCCCGGCCTCGTTCGTCATGCGACCGTCCTTGCCGATCACCTTGACGCGCTCGAGGTCATGGCGCAGGCCCGCTTCGTAGTCGTTGGGGTCATGCGCCGGCGTCACCTTCACCAGGCCGGTCCCGAACTCCGGATCGACGAAATCATCGGCGAGGATCGGCAACTCCCTGCCAATGACCGGAAGCACGGCCGTGCGTCCGAAAAGTTGGCGATACCGCTTGTCCTTGGGATGTGCGGCCAGCGCCGTATCACCGAGCATGGTCTCGGGCCGTGTCGTTTCCACCGTCAGATACGTCGGCTCGTCGCCACCCTCCGCCCCAGCACCTACAGGCAGCAGCGGATACCTGATCTTCCACATCTTCCCGGTCGTCTCTTGGTGAGTAACCTCGAGGTCGGAAATCGCCGTCTCACAACGCGGGCACCAGTTAACGAGGTATTCACCTCGGTAGATCGAGCCAGACTCGTACAGCTCGACAAAGACGCGCCGCACCGCCTTTGACAAACCGGGATCGAGGGTGAAGCGCTCCCGGCCCCAATCACAGGTAAGGCCCATCAGTCGCATCTGCGAGATGATGCGATCGCCGTACTCCTTCTTCCACTCCCAAACCCTCTTCTCGAACCCCTCGCGGCCGAGGTCCTTCCGGTGTACGCCCTCCTTCGCGAGCTGCCGTTCAACAACGTTCTGGGTGGCGATACCGGCATGATCGGTACCCGGCAGCCACAGGACGTCGAATCCTGCCATCCGCTTCCAGCGCGCCAAGATGTCCTGAATCGTGACATTGAGAGCGTGCCCGATGTGCAGCGAGCCGGTGACGTTCGGCGGTGGAGTCACCATGCAGAACGGCTTGGCCGATGAGCTCGCGTCGGCTTGGCCGACGTCGGCCTCCTCCCACGCCCGCACCCAGCGCGCCTCGACAGGCTCCGGCTCATACCCCTTGGGCAACGCATCCGCGTCTGACAATGCAGGAATCCTCTTGTTCATGATCGGTGAAGAACGAGGCACAAGCGGTCTCGTCCGTGCCTCATGCCCCCGGAATCTCGAATTCCGATGAGAGGTTTGGAGGAAGATAAGCATGGGATTCTAACGTAGCAACAGGGTTCATGCGACGTCATCGAGACCAGGAACACCCATCCAAGGCTCATGCCCCGTATAATCGGCGCGTGAGCGCAGCACACAGGAAGTGGAGCCAGCACTGGTTGGTCAACGACGACCTCGCCGTTGCCCTGGTTCACCTCATCGGGCCCGCACCTGGAGAGCGGTTCGTGGAGATAGGTGCCGGACAGGGCATCATGACCAAGGCATTGCTGGCACACCCTGTATCGCTCACCGCGATCGAGGTGGACCCGCAGTGCTGTGCCCTGCTGACCGAGATGGGCAAAGGAAAAGACCTGACGGTGATTCACGGTGACGTTCTGCAGTCCGATCCCACCTCGTTGGGAATCGAGTCGCCGGTGCGTCTGGTAGGAAACCTGCCCTACGCCATCTCCAGCCCGATCCTGCGCTGGACCGTGGAACACCGGGCCAGCTTCGTCGACGCCCACTACATGCTTCCCGAGGATGTCGGTGACCGTGCCTTGGCTCCGGCCGGTTCAACGGCCCGCGGGCTCTTGTCGGTCCTCGTGCAATGGGAGTTCGAGGGCGAAACCCTGCGGCGGCTGGGCCCGGGCGCATTCCGCCCGCCTCCAAAGATCGACTCCTCTTTCGTGCGCTTGCGACGTCGATCTGCCCCGGCCTGCGATGCCGACCCTGTCCACAGGAGCGCCGTGCTGCAGGCCGCCTTCCTGCACCGGCGCAAGACGTTGTCCAATTCCTTGCAGCACGCCGGGTGGGCCAGGGCCACTGTCGAGAGAGCATGCTCAGCAGCGGGTATCGACCCCGGCCTGCGGGCACAGGCCCTCTCCATTGAGCAATTCGCCCATCTGGTAGAGGAATTGCCGCAGGAGACCTCATGAATCCCTCCGCCGGCGTCGTACCCGCATTCGGCTCCTCGCTCCTGTTGGCGATCATTCAAGGCCTCACAGAGTTTCTGCCGGTTTCCAGCAGCGGCCACCTTGCCGCCGCCCAGCTCGTCTGGCCGAGCTTGGCCCACCCAGGCCTGACCCTCGAGGTTGCGCTGCACCTGCCTCTCTCGAGGGCCTCTCGCGCCGCGCTTGGTTGACCTACCTCGTTCTGGGATCGATTCCGACCGCGATCGTCGGGCTGGGCGCCCAGGACTTCATTCGCAGCGCCTTCAGCGACCTCCGGTACATCGCCGTTGGCCTGGGCTTTACCGGAATTGTGTTGATGGCGACACGCTGGCGGCGCCTCCCCGGTCACTCACTTACCGCCTCCAGGGCGATTGCGATCGGCACCGCCCAGGGCGCCGGCGTGATGCCCGGCATCTCTCGATCGGGTATCACGATCTCGCTCGCGTTGATGCTCGGAATCCCGCAGCGGCAGGCCGTCACCTTCTCGTTTCTGCTATCCGTCCCGGCCGTTCTGGGCGCGGCATTGCTCGACGCTCGTGAGCTCTTCCATGGCCCCTTCCCGCCGGGCATCTTGTTCGTCAATATCGGCTTTGCTACGCTCTGCTCTGGGGCGATCGGATACGCATGTATCGGGCTGGTGCACCGTGCCACGCGTGGAAACTGGTGGCATCGGTTCGCTTGGTATTGTTGGGCACTCGCTGCTGTGCTCGCGTGGCTTGCACGTTAGCGTTGCGAGGCTGTCTCCGGCAGCCAGGGGTAGTCCAGGCCGTCTTGGCCGCAGGCAGGATTCCAGCCTGACAATCGCAGAGGGTGGGTGTGGCTCGCAAACGAAAGCGCCCCGAGAAGAAAGGCCGCTTCCGCAATGAAGCGACCGGTGTCGTCTGCCTGGCGGCAGCCGCGCTGACTACCGTCGCTCTCTTCTCGTATCGGGCGCTCGATCCGAATCCTTTTGATTTCGCCGGCCGTGGCCAGGCTCAAAACTGGGCTGGGGTGGTCGGTGCAACTCTATCTGCTGTCGCCTTTCAGCTTTTCGGCCTCGGCGCATGGCTGATCGTTCTGGTACTCGTGCTAGTCGGGTGGGCCAAGCTGCGCAACCGACAGCTCGACGCGCCGGGCTCCAAGCTCGTGGGCTATGTTCTGTTGCTGCTGACAGCCTGTGCCTTGCTCGCTTTCGGCTTCGGTGAAATCATTCTGGGAGGCCAAGCATCGGGCGCAGGTGGAGTCCTGGGCGCGCTGACGGCTGGGGTTCTGACGACGGTTTTCGGCCCCGTGGGCGGTCCGCTGGTGGCGGTCACTGCAGCTCTTCTGTCGGTCATCGTGGCAACACGCCTATCCTTCGGTCGACTTCTAGGCACCGCATGGAAAAGCCTGCTCGACGCCCTCCGTCGGGCACGCACGGCATTCGCTCGGAGGCGCGAGCAGCGCCGCAAGGCCAGGAAACGACGCGCAGTGGTAGACAAGCACGCAGCGCGGCAGACCGACCGTGACAAGCAGATGGCCAAAGAGGTCAAGAAGAGGCCGCGTCGTGATCCGAAGGAAACTGTCGTGAAGGTCAAGGTCCCGGTGACGGTCAGCCACCCCGATGTCGCGGTACCGGCGCCAGCACCTCCTGCACCGATCTCGCCAACGATCATGCCGGCTGCGACCCAAGATCCTGCCCCCCTGCCCTTCGAGCAACCCGCGGGACCGCACGGCGCCTACGCACTGCCCGATTCGGATCTGTTGGATCCCGTCATCGCAATAGCCGATCTCGAGGAATCGGAGTTCATGGAGAAAGCGAAGGCGATCTCCAGCAAAGGAGCGGAGTTCAACGTCACCGGAGAAGTTGTTGCCATTCATCCCGGCCCGGTAGTGACAACCTACGAGTTCAAACCCAGTCCCGGGGTCAAATACAGCCGCATCATCAATCTCCAGGAAGATCTGAGCCTGGCCCTCAAGGCGGAGAGCATTCGTATCGCCCGGATACCCGGCAGGTCGACCGTCGGAATCGAGGCGCCCAACAGCAGGCGCCAGACCATCCGCCTGCGCGGAGTCATGGAGTCCAAGGAGTTTGTGGGCTCTCGCTCCAGGCTGAGCTTGGCTCTCGGCAAGGACATTCATGGTGAGAACATAGTGGCCGACCTGGCCCGGATGCCACACCTACTCATCGCCGGAACTACAGGATCGGGCAAGAGCGTGGCTCTGAACTCCATGTTGCTCAGCCTCCTCTATGAGGCTACTCCCGATGAAGTGAAGCTGGTGCTTGTGGACCCGAAGCGCCTCGAGTTCGGGCTCTACGAGGACATCCCCCACCTCCTGACTCCTGTGGTGGTCGACAGCGACCGCGCCGCCAACGCTTTGGGCTGGGCCGTTCGCGAGATGGACAAACGCTACCGTGCCTTGGCGGAGTTCGGAGTTCGCAACATCGAGCACTTCAACCTCATGCTGAGCCGGGGTCAGGAAGAGCTCGACAGCATGCACAAGGGCCCGCCCGGGTCGATTCCGCTCGACGACCTGAAGCCTCTTCCCTACATCGTCGTCATCATCGACGAGCTCGCCGACCTGATGATCTTCGCTTCCAATGTCGTCGAGACGGCGATTACCCGCCTTTCGCAGATGGCGCGCGCTGTTGGCATCCACCTGATCATTGCCACTCAACGCCCCTCCGTCGATGTCATCACCGGGACGATCAAGAACAATCTGCCAGCCCGCATTTCCTTCAGGGTCGCCTCCAAGGTGGACTCTCGAGTCATCCTCGACACCCACGGCGCCGAGAACCTGCTCGGCAAGGGCGACATGTTGTTTCTGGCCCCGGGAACTTCACGACTCCAGCGGGTGCATGGCGCCTACGTTGATGAAAACGAGGTGAAACGGGTAGTCGAGTTTTGGCGGGGACAGGCGCGACCGGACTACGAGACCGAAGTCATCAAGCCTCCGCCCGAGCAGCCCGTCGATGCGGCTAGCACTGGCCGTGACAACCGCGATGAGTACTACGAGGAGGCCCTGAGGCTCGTGCTCGGCGCTGGCGAGGCGTCGATCTCGAACATCCAGCGCAAGCTACGGTTGGGCTATGCGCGCGCCGGCCGCATCGTCGACATGATGGAGGAGGAGGGAATCGTCGGCCCGCCCCAAGGCTCCAAGCCTCGCAAGCTTCTCGTCGATGCATCCTACCTGCACCGGCTAGGTACTCCAGGAAGCTAGCCTGGATTTCCCAACGGGTCGCGGCTGCGCGAGAGCACGGCGAGAGGTGTGGGCTAACCGTCGTCTTTGTCCGCCCCGGCAGGCCTCAGCATCTTCACCATCCGCAGGGTCGTGCCGCCCTCTGCGGGAAAGTCAAACGTCACCTCATCCATCAACTGCTGCATCAGGTAAACGCCTCGACCCGAGCTGTTCATCAAATGCTCTTTGGACACGGGGTCCGGCAATGCCGCCGGATCGAAACCCTCGCCCTGGTCGGTAATGGTGATGCGAATGCCGTCGGGAATCATCTCGAACTCGACCTCGACGAACGTGCCGGGCTGCTCGTTGTTGCCGTGCAGCAGGGCGTTCGTTACCGCCTCACGAACCGCGGTAACCATCCAGTAGGACTCGTCTTCGCTGAACCCGACCTGAGCGATGAGCTGTTCCGTCAGGTTGTGAACCGGATCCAGAAACTCTCTGCGGCTGGTGATCCGCAAGTGAATCACGGAGCCTGTCAGTTCCGTGTCGGCGGTTCTGATGTCTTTCGTTGGCTCTGAGCTCATCTTTGCCCTGGTCCCGACGATCTCACCTGACGATCACGAGGGTTTGGCCCGCACCGCTATTGTAGGCCGCGTCTGTCGCTCTGACGACTATCGAATGTTCACCGTCCGGCAGCGTTTCGGTGACGAAGTCGATCGACTCACTCCCCGCGTCCGCCAGGGTATCGGCTGGCAGGACCGTGCGCCACCGTCCACCGTCGATTGAGTACTCGATCTGCCGAATCAGGCTGGTCGCATCGTTGACGCGCCCTGTGACCCGAATACCTACAGCCTCACTGGCCGACTGCAGATCAAAAACCCTCGGCGGCGTGTTGTCGACGACGAATGGCTGACTGGAGCGACTGCCCTGCAGGGCCTGCCCCTCCGGGTTGGAGGGACCGTCCGAGGCTGTCACGCGGGCCACATAGAGTCCGTCTGGCACCGTCGTCGTGTCCCAGGCGTAGGAAGACTCACTGAGCTCGGTCTCCATCGACTTCCAACCCGATTCTTCCTCGCCGCGATACTCCAGCGCATACACCAGAGAATCGCCATTCGGGTCGCTGGCTCGCCAGGAAAAGGACCTCAAGCCGCGCATGAAGAACGGTCTACCCATGAAGGCCCGCATGGAAGCGTTGGCGAACACGGCCGCCCCGGCCCTCTGCGACTGCGCCAATTCGGCCTCGATGGCAGCTGGTAGCTGCGCGAAGGGCATGCCGTCGTCAACGCTTGCCACCTGCCGATACACCACTCCCCCAGGATGAACGCGAAACTCATCGATCCGAGGCCTGAGGTTGCGTTGCACGTAGACTATCTCGACCCATTGAAGCAGCGGAGTGGCACTCGGTGAATCGGACGACAGCTCCGCCTTCCATTGAATGAATCGGGCGGGCGGACTGATGATACGGCTTCCCTCGGCCTCGAGATAAGGCTCGCTCCACTCGCTCCATGTGTCGTCCGGGCTCCCCGTGTTGCCGGCGCGGGTGCGGAGCTGAATGGATGTACCCTCGGGAACCCTCGAGCGCCAGCGCAACCTTCCCCAACTCGAGGTCGTCTCCGTGTCCTTGATCTGGGAAACGTACTCACCCTTCGCCTGGAAACCACTGCGCAGCCCGTAGACCCTGCCGGGGTTGCTGGAGGCAACAAGAACGTCGGTCGATGAGGTTTCCGCCACGAGACCGGTCACCTGAGCAGAGTCTGCCTCATGCACGATGGTGGCATCCGTGGCGCTCTCGACACGCAGAATCCGACCCTCGGGGCCGGTACCAACCAGCACGCCTTCTCCATCCGCGAGCAGAGCATGCACCGATTCCTTCTCGCTCGACCACAGCTCTTCGACGTACCCGTCCGCATGGATCAGGTACACGGCACCAGCCACTGCCCCGTTCCCCGCTCCCGCAGCAGGCCCCGGCGCCGCACTCACCACGACTGTCGTCGCTCCCTGCGAAACCGCAGCGGCACTGGGTGCAGCTCCACCGCCCCCATTCGCCGACTTGCCGATCCCGCCCACGAACACGCCCCGCTCGGTGACTGCCAGGCTGGTAATCTGTTGCAGAGGGGAATCGAAGAGCACGAACGGCTCACCTTCCGGAGAGATACGATATACATAGCCGTTTTCTTCGCTGCCGGCGATGAGGTTGTTGTCCAGGTCGACGGTCAGAGCGGTGATGTGAGTGTCGCTGGCGTCGTAGAAAACACGACCGCTGCCGTCGCTCTCGACGACGTGGATCTCGCCCGACTCCCCGGTACCCATGTAGAGCCGACCATCGCGGTCAAAGACCATGTCCCACACGTAGCGTTGCCCCGCCACGTACCAAGGATCCGCGACCTCCGCCGTGGTCCCCGCCCCCGGCGCGAGCCGGTAGACCGCCGCATCTTGTGCTACGCCGACGTAGACCTGGTCATCGGGACCATAGCGCAGTGCGTAGACCGTGCTCGGCGCATCGAAGAACGTCGTCGCGTCGCCCCCCGGATCGAGTCGGACAACCCTGCCCTCACTGCCGACGGAGGCGTATATGGTGCCATCAGGTGCCTCGTCGAGAGCCCAGACATAGGGAGTTTCCGTTGCTGCGTTGGCTGGGTAGATCTGCTGCAGGGCGCGAGAGAGGCTGACATCACCGGCCTCTGTCAGGGATACCGATGCGATCTCGCCGGCCTCGAAATCCTCATAGCTCGACTGCACCCAGGTCTTGGGCCCTACAGCCTGGACTATCGATAGCCCGCCTGAGCAGACGAGGATCGCGGCGACGAGGGCTCCCCATCGGGTAGGTTTGACCGGCATCAGGCTAGCTGGCAACGGATGTCTCCTTTGGCTCGATCTTTGCCCTGCCCACTCACCGGGCACGGCGCGTTCAGTCCCGCATGGATCACGTCGATCAGGGCCTTCGAACCCGCAACTCGATGCGGTGCTCGCCGGTAACCAGCATATCGACACTGTTTTCTTCCTCCAAGATGGTCGTCCTGCGCAAACGTACGGTCTCGCCACTGGTCTGCCCAGCCAGCAGCACCTCCAGCACCGATGCGGGCAGAGTCGGCATCGGTTGGCCGCCGAACATCGCCCCTTCCGCAGGCCGAGAAAGCTGAACGTAGATGTTGTCACTGGCCCGCATGTCGTTGATCAGATCCACGAGCTGCTGCAAGTTCCGAGGCCTTCGAGCACCCTGGAGCACGCCCTGCTCTTCGAGCGCCATGGTCGTCGCGTCAGCCACCAGCAAGGTCAGGCGACCCGGCGGTGTGTCGTCGGGGATCGTGATGGAAAAGTGCTTGACGACTTCGGCTTGGCGATACGCCTTCAGGCTAACGGCGAGGTCGATCGTGTCACCGGCCCGCACTTCTACTCGATCCGTCCAGATCCGCGCGATCTCGGCTGTCCTGAGCTGGTTCAGGGCACGGATCTGCAAGTCGATATTGCGCACCCCAACCGATTCGAACGGATTGTCGTACAGGTAGGCGTAGATCTGCATGATCATCAGCGACAGGGGTACGTAGGCTTGGCTCGGCGACGCGAACACGTTGCGGATCTTGATGGTGTCGAGCCCCTCCTTATCCAAGAAGATCTCGCCACGAACCTCCAGCGTGCTGTCTCCGTAGTTTCCGCTGACACTCTGCAGGCCGTTGGCCATACCCATGAAGAGGAATGTCGGAGACAAGGACTTGTCCCCGATCATCTCGAAATCGAAACGCTCGATCTCACCACCGGAGTCGCTGACGGCCAGGCGCACGGGAACCATGTTGGGGCGAGCACCGATGATCCCCAGAATCCCCGACTGGGTATCCTGCCGCACAGCACCGAGGACCTCGCTGCCTGCTGCAGTGAGCCGCTGCGAGGAGCTGAGGCTGCTGAGAAAAAGAAGCACTTCCGCTCCCACCATGGGATAGTCGACGCTTCCCCCTTGCAGGAACGGGTGGCCAAAAGCCAAGACGGTGTTACCGTCCACATGCGTCACCGTGCCGGAGGCGGAGAAGGTGATGTCACCTCTGAGAAGCTCGGTGGCGACGGCACCACCCGCCTGCAGCGGTCGATTCACCTGAGTGCTCGACGACCTGCCCCCGAGGGCCGGATGCCATCCGAGAGCCTCGAACAGTGGAGCCAGCCTCGCGACCACCGTCGAGTGAGCCCCACCGATGGTGACGGGGGTAGCGATCGGCGTGATCCCGCTCCCTCCTGAGATCGGATGCAAGGTAGCAAGATTGTCGGGACTACGGCCGGAGAGGAGCTCGGCCGCAGCGCTCAGCAACCCCGTCCTGAAAACCGCGGTCGCCAGGGGCGATTCCCGCCGGCGCTGAGCATCCACCATGCGACCCATGTTCTCTATGGGAGTGATTCCCGCGATCGGCTCCTTGGTGAACTGGCCGAGCCGGTAGGCAACCGCGCCCGCCAACCTGCCGTCGAAATACACCGGACTGCCACTCATCCCCTCTGTGACGCCCGTGTCTTCCAGGCCGAGCCCTGAAAGTCGCCCGACGATAAGGTCCTGCTTCGGCAGGACATCCTCGAGGATCCCGATCACCTCGACGGTGAATTGCTCCGGTGTAGTGCCTCGGACCACGGTGTAGCCGATGCCCTTCATTCCGGGCTGCAATTCGTCCACGCCGATCGTTGCCTGGACCTCGCCCAGAGCCTGAGATTCGCTCAGAGGATGGGCCCCGACGCGCCCACTCATCAGGCCGACGCAAGTCACGGCAGCAATCAGGCACGCAAGGACCAGCGCTCGGTACGGATGCATTCTGGCCTGGGCAGAGGTCACGAAACGCCTCTTGTCTCTGGTCAATGTCGAGGGAAACCCCATCTGAAAGGTGGGAGCGAGGTTTTTAGCGTATCACGTGATTTTCGCGGCAAACAGTCGCGTCGCGCCAGCTGAGACCCGGCCTACATGCGCTCTGGCACGGGGATCCCCAGCAACGACATGGCCTGCTGGAGGCGGAGACGAAGGGCATAGGCCAGCAAGAGCCTCACACCACGCTTTGTCCGGTCGTCCTCCTGCAGAATCGGATACCTGTGATAAAGACGATTGAAATCCTGTGCCAGGGTGAAGGCGTACTTCGCGATCACGGAGACTTCCGACGACTGGACCGCCAAATCCACCACTCGATCGAAGCGACCGAGCTGCAGAGCCAGCACCCAGAGCATGTCGTTTTCTTCCTCTTCCAGCAGATCACGGATCTGGTCGAGAGAAAGCGGCTCCAGCTCACCCTTGACGTCCACTGCCGACACTGCTCCTGAAGAGGACTCGCCGCCCGGCCCCTGCGTTGACAAAACAGTTCTCACCGCGTCCTCGACAGACACGCCCCAGCGCTGCCGCATGAGCTCGAAGATGCTGCTCGTACGGACGGCGGCATACTGCAGATAGGGTCCGGTCTCACCCTCGAAATTGAGAGCTTCGTCGAGGTCGAAGGCTATGACCGTCTTGCGATTGAACTTCACCAGGAAGTAGCGAGCCGCCGCGATGGCAATCTGCACAGCGAGTGCCTTGCGCTCACCATCGGAGAGATCGGGATTGCGCTTCCCTACCTCTTCTCCGGCGCGCTCCTCCAGCACGTTCAAGAGGTCGTCGGCCTTCACGCCAAGGCCGCGGCGTCCCGACATTTCCACGAACGGGCGTCCCTGATCTTCGCTCGTCAGAGGGATTCCGAGAGTTTTGGCCGTCTTCGGTGTCAGCGCAACCATCTCGTAGTCGAAGTGGGTATGCCGATCGGTACGGCCATCCGGATCCATGATCGCCACGGCGAACGCGACGATCGACTGCAGATATTCCTGCCGAACGTCGATCACCGAAGCCCCGCGATCGGCACCGCCAAAGGGCATTTGCTCACCCTCTGCACCGCTCTGCCATGTGACATGTCCGTCCGCCGACACGTCAAACTCGCGGTACGAGAACGGGTTCTCCAGCTCACCGTATCGCCACATGTGGTAGGCGATGTCCTTGGCCACGTAGGTCGCCGCCCCGTTGGAGCGCACAAGCACCTTGTCGGGCTGCTCCAGGTCCTCGAAGCCCGCAACCCCGGAGAGACGCATCATCCAGCAGCCGGCATGATCTCCCTCGTCTGCGAAATAAACGTACTCGCTGGCCTTGAGCCTCTCGAAGGCGGCCGACCACAGGTCCATGGAGATGATGTCCGCTTCATGCACCAGGAGGTCGTACTCGATACCCAGTCTCGCCATGGTCGCCAGGTGACGGCGAATGATGCGCTCCACCACGACCGTTCCCACTTCTGCCTCGGTCCCCGTACCCCGCTCCAGCGCAAGCAGTACCTCGCGCCGCCGTGCCGCCAACCGCTCGTCGGATTTCAAGCGTGCCGTGACTTCCGTGTATAGATCCCAGCAGGCGTAGTCGAACGGGTCGGGCATGGCGCGGACGGCCTCGGCATCCAAGCCCATGAGGTCGGCGAAGCCCAGAACGACGTCGGCGACTTGGACTCCCGTGTCGTCGATGTAGTTGTGAACCTCCACCGGGACCCCCTGGTGGCGAAGCAACCGGACCAAAGAGTCACCAAGCACGGAGTTCCGCAAATGACCGATATGCGCAGCCTTGTTCGGGTTGATGCTGGTGTGCTCGACCACCACCTTCGGACCCATCGCCGTCGCCGATTCCGACTCCGACTGCGACTGCAGTAGGCTGTCCATGAGCCGGCGCAGCACATAGCCGCGATCGAAGAAGGCGTTCAAGTAGCCCGGTCCGGCAATCTCCCAGCGCCGGACACCCTCGGTCTCGCGATCCCTGAGGTAGGCAACGAGCTCCTCAGCAAGCTGCCGTGGGGGGCGGCCGAGCTTACGACCGAGCTCCAACGCAGCGGGAATTGCCAAGTCACCAAACTCGGGCCGCGGTGGATCTTCTACCTGTGGTAGAGGGATGCTCTCGCCGGTAACCGCGACGACCGCCTCCTGCACTGCGGCTGCGACGATCTCTCTGAGGTCAGTCATTGTCTAGATCCTCCTTCCCGGGAGCTACCGCTCGAGCCGTCGGCTTCCGGCTGAACGGGAGCCGCCCCTGAACCCTGA
>JAUWTE010000231.1 GCA_030609765.1 Acidobacteriota bacterium | reverse complement strand
TGATCTGTTCCTCGTCCAGAAGATCCGTCTTGAATTCGAAGGCCCGCGTGTGGTCGATGAACCAAATATTCCAGCTCGGGTCGAAGAGTATGTTCCCGGCATGCCGGTCGATGTTGTAGATGAGATTATCCCAGACCTGCATGATCCGGTTTTCCTGGATGTACCGCCGGTAGTCGGGAGGCTTGAGTTGTTTTTCACGCCTCTTCATGTCGGTCATACCGTCCTCGACCCAGGCCTGCAGACTGCCGCGATTGCCGCTGATTCTACGCTGCACCGTGGGGGGCACGTTGTCCACGCCCATGAGCCGGGCGAGCTCGTAGGCGGCGCACTGTGCCCTCCAGCTATCCGTGAAGCGCAGGTAAAAAGTGCCACCGACGCGAACGCGGTCCAATTTCTGATCGATGTCATGGAAGATGGCACGCATGCGCACGCCGTCGCGTTCCAAGATCATCCAACGAGCCTGAGCGACGCCCGATCCGACCTTGCCCGAATCCACAATCTCGGCCGACGCCAGGAAGTCGAGGACCTCGTCGTCCGTCCGCAGGGGGATGTCTTCACCCTCTGGGCCGTACCAGCGCCTTGCCGGGACGCTGGCGGGGAGGGCTGTCACCGCGGCCTCTGCTGCAGTGTCGCGAATCCGGGCAACACCGCCGCTCTCAGGGACCTCGCTGGCGGCCAATGTCATCCAGACCGGCGATATGCCCAGGGTGAAACGCCCGGTCGCGCCGCCGCCACCCGACGATCCCTCAGACGTGTCGAGCAAGAGGGTCCGCTCGTCACCGTACAGCGCCGTGAACTTGCCGTCCTGGATCTCCAGGGCCGAAGCACGCCCGTCGTAGTGGCTCGTGAGCATGCCGGTGTCGATGAGGAAGATCTTTCCGCCGAAACGGGGACGAATTGAGGCCAGCTGCGGCGAATGACCTACGACGATGTGCTTGGCGTCCAGCTTGTCGAGAACGTCGTCGATGAGGGCATCTCCACCAACGTCGGGCCATCTGTCGTAGCCGCGAAACCACAGTGGCCCTTCCGGGTGCAGCACGAGCCAGTTATTGATCGTCAGGAACTTCTCGAGGATCTCGGCGGTATCAAGATCGGCCCTGCGGAGCCGGCGCTTACGGTCCTGCATCATCTGGAAGCGCTGAAGTTCACCGTCGGCGGCGTCGAACATCTCTTGCAGCGTGGCGAACGGCACGATGAGCTGGCGATCGATCATCCTCCTCTTGGCCGTATCGAAATCCTCGATCTCCTGCCGAACCCGATCGTTGATCTCCTCCAAGGACCACTCTGCTAGCTGCTGGCTGATGCCGCCGTGGACAAAGATCGTGTCATCGATGCGCACCGCAGTTGGAAGCGTGCGCAGCCACTTGCCGTAGACCCCTTCGGGGCCCAAGGCCTGCATGCGCTCGACGAAGCCGGGGGGGTGTTCCTTGAGCCACTGCCCACGCACCTCCGAGGTGAAATCCGGCTCCTTTTCGCCGAGAACCTCGGCGCGGTGCCGGGCCATCGCGACATACTTGTCATACGCGGCAGCCTGTCGCTCCTCCGACTTGTCGTCGACGAAGGCCTCGTAGTCGGCGGGAGAGTTGTCGCGCCAGAAATCCACGAGGTTCATTCCCTCATGGTTGGCGAGCAACACCTCGACGCGGCCACCCTGCGCGGCCGCCTCGGCCTGCAGCCGCATGAGAAGGTCCATGACCTTTCGGACGTCGGGGCCACGGTCGGTGAAGTCGCCGGTTTGGACGAGCGTCGTTTCGCCGCCGGCCCAGTGGCTCTCCTCGTCGATGAGGCCGATGTCGCGCAGGAGGCTCGTGAAGGCCTCGAAATCACCGTGGATGTCGCCGATCGCAAGCACCCTGCCAGGGCTCGGGGCGGCGAACGCGCCAGCGCGGGCATGGGCCAGATTGCCTGCCGCGACGGTCGGGGCCACCTCAGGTGTGGTCCATGCCTGCCCGGGCATGAGGGCGAGCATGGCCAGCACGGCTCCGCCGGCAGTGACCCAGCTTCTGCTCTGGGGATCGTCAGTCATCGATCGAGTTCCCTATCCCATCTTCGGATCATGCTGAATTGTCGGCTCCGCACACTCCGGCACCGTCACCTACCAGGCTACAGGCTTGACCGCATCGTCCAAAAGGTGACGGAAGAGGCCCTTGACGATATCTACATTGTTGGAGAGGAGGTCGAAGAACGCCTCACCATCGATTCCGAGCGTCAGGGTGTCCGCCTCGGCCGTTGCTGTGGCGTCGCGCAGGCGGCCGCTGAGGATGTCGAACAGGCCGAACGTGGCAGTTTGCTCGACGGTGGCGGATTCGCCGAAGGCGTTCTCGAGCTTCACCGCACCCTCGACAATGCAGTAGATGGAATCAGCCGCATCGTTGAGGCTGAAAACCTCCTCGCCCGAGGAGAAACGCTGCTCGTGGGCAATCGAGGCGATACGGAGGATCTGCGAGGCGCTGCAGTAAGAGAACACCTCGACACCCTGAAGAAACAGCACCTTTTCGATTTGTGCCAGAGATCCCACGTCTCATCCTTCCCTCTGAGCCGCCGCGGCCCCGTCGTTCCGCAATGCGGGTTGCCTCTCTCCCTATGTTCCTGAGCTACCAGCTCAACCTGACGTACCAGCTCATGCCGACGCCAAGCCCAGCTTTTGGAATACCCACTGGGCGGTTTCTTCAACCACCGATTCGTCATCCCTCTGCGCGGCTTCGACCACCTGCGGATAGAGCTCCTCGACTCGGCCCTCGTAAATGGCATGGATCGCGGCCGTACCGAGCCAATGCGCCCCCTCGTCGAACGTCGAAGATGCCAGCACCAGGCGCCGCAGCACGTCCTCGGCCGGCTGCACCGCTAGCTGGTACATCGTCCGCGCCAAGCGCAGCTTGTTTTCCAAGGTCTCCTCGCCGATAACGGAGAAAACTCTCCTGTGTATCTCTCCCGTCAGCGTGTTGTCGAGGTACTCGAGCGCGTGGGATTTCAGTGCAAGCTCGCCACTCATCAATCCCTGGTAGGCGGCACGGATGTCACGCGGTGGATGCGCGAGCTCGAGCATTCCGAAGATCGCGATGAGGTGCTGCTTCATGCGGTCCTCGAGGAGGAGCTGCACCAGACCGGGAGACTCCTTGCGCCACTGCACCGTCGGGGATTCGAATTCCAAATCATTCTGGACCGACACACTGACCAGATCGGTGAGGCCGAGAAAGTAGCGCCGCGCCTCTTGGTGGATCTCATCTGCGATTCTGTTTTCGGGGAAGCTCAGAGAAGGATCGGAGATACGCAGCCAGCCGAGGGCTTCGATGACCTTGCGACGTAGGAAGAGGTCGGTGACCCCAAGATTTTCGAGCAGCGCCTTCTGAGCTGCCAGTCCACCGATGCGCGCGATGGTCTTGGGAACAGCACGGCGCACCCAGATTGTCTCCTGCGGGTCGCCCATGAAGTGCGCCAGCGCCGGAATTACCTCCTCGCCGTAGGCGACCAACGCCTCGCGCGCCTCGTGCTTCACTCGTCGGTTGTGCATCAGGGATATCAAGGTGGGCACGAAGAGAGGGCTCTGCCCGTTCCGCTCGACCCGCGAGCGCACAGCGCCGATGGCCGCACGGACGACGCTGGTGTTGTCGTCGTAGAGCAATCCCATCAGCGCGTCCCGGAAATGCGGCTCGTCGATTTCGCTCAGCGCTGTGGCGGCTTGTGTCCTCACAGCCGGATCGGTATCGGCCGCCATCTGTTTCAGAACCTGTGCGGCGCGCTCCGCCGCATCCCCATCGCTGTAATTGAAGACGCTGACAACAGCAGCCGCCCGGATGCGCGGATCGAGGTCGAACAACCGCGGCGCCATGATGGCCGTCACATCCTCCTGGCTCAGCACGGCCAGCGCATGAATGGCCGCCGCGCGCACGTCCGGGTCCTCGTCGGCGAGAACGCGCTCGATGATAGGCGCGGCATCCCGTCGTTCGCACTTGGCCAGTAGTTTCAGAGTCTCGATCTTCACCTCTGGGTTGTCGTGATAGAGCAGCAGTGGTGGTATGAGGTGGGACTTGTCGTGATAGTCCAGCATCTCCAACCCCCGCAACACCTGGCGCGGATCGGGGCTGCCAAGCGACTGGACCATGAGCTCGAGACTCGTCGTGTCCGACAGATCCACCGGTATCGCGGCATCGACCGTGCGGGCGCGCAGCCCGTCGCGGAAGGAGCGCACGAACTGTCTACGCACGGCCACGGTTACACCGATCCAGATCGCGATGATGATCAAAGAGAACCAGCCGACCTTGACGATGGTCATGCCGAGGAGGGCTGTCCCTACCAGGGCGATGGCAGCACCAACGCCCTTGGCGAAACGCTGGACGAAAACGTCGATGAAGGCCTTGGCTCGGAAGCGCGCAATTGACGGTACCGGCAGGAAAAGGAGCTCGCGCGTCGACTGGTCTAGTGAGTAGCGGATCCCCTTCTCACCAATGAGTAGCATCGCCGCGACCACGAAGAGCGTCTGCGCGCTGTCGAATACGTTGGCGCTGATCATCAGCCCCGCGGTACCGAATGCCAGAGCTACCGGCAAGATTCGCATGGCGATGCCGATTCCCAGGTACTTGTGAATCCGGCCGGTGAAGAGGATCTGGAAGGCGAAGCCGAATAGGCTGTTGAAGCTGTAGACCAGACCGAACAAGGCGGTGGCCTCGTCGAGCTGTGTCGATACCTCGCCGACCGCCCAGGCGAACTGCAGGTTCACAATGTTGGCCACGGCCACCGTGCACAGCATGAGCGCCGCGATCAGGGTGAGCTGTCGCGAGGCACGGATGGTCTGGAATCCACCCTTCGCCGCATCGAGCTTGGCGAGCCCCGTGGCTCCGGCAACGCGCGCCTCATCAGGGGGGTTGAGACGGTTGCCTGCTACCACGAGCACCGCAATGATGATTTGAATGCCCGCCGAGACGAGCAGCAGCGCGCTGCTGCCAAGTGCCTCGGCGGCGGCCCTTGCGTACATGCCTCCCACGAAGCCACCGAGACCGCCGCCCGCTCCGATGAATCCGAACAGGCGCTTCGCCTGCCGGGGATCGAGGCTGTGATTGGCATACGACCAGAACTGGCTGACCGTCAGCACGAAGGTAATGGCTGCCCAGACGTAGAAAACCACAGGCACCCAGGTCCATTCTTCGTAGCCGAACAGCCACCAGAACGCGACCAGGCTGACGGCGAAGATTGATGACGTGCCGGCGATCAGGTGGTGGCGTGGAACGCGGTCGACGAGCCGGGCGAAGATCACCAGAATCGGGTACGAGCAGATCGCCACCAGGATGAAGCCGTACGGCAGGGTATTGGCGTCGAGCGTCGTCACCCACGCCGAGTCGCGAACGCTGCGACTGATGTACTGCGACGTGATCAGGAGGAAGAAATAGACGAACAGAAGCGCGGCAATCGGGCCTTCGCCGGCGCGCATGTCAACGCCCATCCAGCCGAGGATCCTTCGCCACCCCAGGACGGATCTCGACCCCTGAGCTGCCTCTAGCGTTGACATGGCTGGAACCTTAGCATTCTCACCATCCTGGAGCCTGGCTGGAGTCGAATTCTCGAGAGCGCGTACATCCTATCGCTCGCAGCCTCTTCGGTCACCTGAAGATTGCAGAGGGGCCGAACGAGTCCCGGCGGAGCGCTCCATCTGCCAATCAGCATGGGCGCTAGTCCATTGCCGTTGTGGCCCGTCTGCCGAAGTAGAT
>JAUWTE010000089.1 GCA_030609765.1 Acidobacteriota bacterium | reverse complement strand
GCCTTCCTGACGACCCTGCGCAGCACCCTTCTGTATCTGGGTGTCACGGACGCCAGCATGGAAGAGGGCAGCCTGCGCTGCGACGCGAACGTCTCGGTGCGGCGTCGCGAAGAAGCCGAGCTGAATCCGAAGACAGAGATCAAGAACCTGAACTCTTTTCGCTTCGTGCGCCGGGCCTTGAGGTATGAAATCGAGCACCAGGTCGGAATGCTCGAGGCTGGGCAGCCTCTATTGCAGAGCACGAAGCTCTGGAATGAGCGCTCCGGCCGCACCGTGGCCATGCGATCCAAGGAACAGGAGCGTGACTATCGTTACTTCCCTGAGCCCGACCTCGTACCCATCCAGATCGGGGAGGCTGAAATCGAGGCCGCGGTGAGCTCCGTTCCGGAGCTGCCCACGGCTCGCATGCAGCGATACTCAGACGGTTTCGGCCTGCCTCTGGAAGATGCGGCGACACTCGTGGAAGATGGGGCGGTAGCCGATTACTTCGAGGCTCTCGTGGCTGCCGGGGTGGGGCCGACCGAGGCCGGCAACTGGGTACGTGTGCGGGTCATGCGATGGCTGAACGAGCGAGGCTGGGAGATGAGCGAGTTCCCCGTTTCGGCGCCACAGCTCGCGGACTTGTTGCTGGCCGCGCGGGCAGGCACGATTTCGGTGGCTACAGCGGAAGATGTTTTGGCTAAGATGATCGCAACCGGACAAACTTCGGAGATGATCATCGAGGATGAGGGGCTGCGACAAATCTCCCGGCACGAGGATCTGGCGCCACTGGTAGAAGAGGTATTACGGTCGCATCCGGACGAGGTGGCGGCATTCCGCGCGGGTAGGGAGCAGGTGTTCGAGTTCCTCATGGGTGAGATCATGAAAGCCAGTCGCGGCAAGGCCAATCCCGAGCTCGCGAAAACGCTCCTCAGCACCGGTCTCGAAGAATGATTCGTTGCTTCCACGTCACCAAGCGATACGGCTCCATCACTGCGTTGCGTGATGTGACGTTCCAGGTGGAGATCGGCGAGTTCGTCTTCCTCACGGGAGCGAGTGGTGCCGGCAAGACCACCCTGTTGCGCCTCTTGTACCGGGCGGAGTTGCCGACCAGCGGCCAACTCGTTGTTGCCGGCCGCAACCTTGCAACGATGCCGAAACGTCAGGTGCCCGGCTTCCGGCGCAAGTTGGGGTTGGTGTTCCAGGACTTCAAGCTGATCGATGACCGTACCGTGGCCGACAACGTGGCACTCGTTGGCCGGGTCACTGGCTTTGCCAAGGCAGAGAGCCAGCGCCGCGCCCACGAGCTGTTGCGGTTGGTGGGTATCGACGGAAGGGCAGAGCTCTTCCCGGCCCAGATTTCCGGCGGCGAGCAGCAGCGTGTGGCCATCGCGCGGGCACTGATGAGCGCCCCCGCCCTGGTGCTTGCCGACGAGCCGACCGGCAACCTCGATCCCGACCGAGCGATCGAGATCATGCGCATCTTTCGGGCCATCAACCGCCGCGGCACGACGGTTGTGGTAGCGACCCATGATCCGGACCTGATTGCGGCATTGGGGTACCGCACGATGGTCCTCGAAGACGGCAAGCTGCGTGTCCTCACCTCCACGGAACAGGGGAGGTAAGAATGCGTGCTGACCGCTTCGTTGCCCTCTGTTTCACCGAGGCCCTGCGTGGGCTGTTCGGACACCGGCGCACGGCGGCCCCCGCGATTGCCATCATCGCCGTGTCGTTGGTCGTCCTTGGCGGCTTCATGCTGGTATCCGAGAACTTGGGCACGCTGCTCGCACAGTGGCGTGAGCGAGGGCACGTACAGATCTTCCTGCAGATGGACGCGACCGCCGCGCAGGTCGACGCGATCGCCGCGGGCCTGAACAGCAACGACGCGGTCGAGTCCTTCACCTACCTCAGCTCGGAGGATGCCGCAGAACAGTTCCGGCAGGATTTCATCGAGCTCGGTGATCTGCTGGTGTTCCTCGATGAGAACCCCCTGCCTGCCTCGTTCGTGGTGACGGTCATGGAGCCCTTGCGGCAGGAGCGGGCACTGGTGGAGCTGACACGCCAATGGGAAATCCTGCCGGGTGTCGACGACGTCCAGTACGACCTGCAGATCATTCGCCGTCTCGAGCTCGGCGTCAACGGTATCCGCTTTGCTGGAGGGTTGCTGGGGCTAGCCGTTCTGCTGGCCGCCGTCATCACCACCGCCAACGTCATTCGGGTGCTGGTGGTCGAGCGCCGTCGTGAGATTATTGTTCTTCGAATGGTGGGATCGACAGAGAGTTTGGTGCGCGGCCGATTCCTGGCCGAAGGGGCGATTCAGGGCTTCCTGGGGAGCGTCATCGCTTTGTTCGCTCTGTATGGCGCCTACAAGATCGGCGTTGCCTACGTCAGCGCCGGCGGCGGGCCGCTGCTGAACCTGTTTCCGATGCAGTTTCTGGGGTGGCGGTTGGGTTCGGCGCTCGTCGGCAGCGGCGTGGTAGCCGGAGTCGTCGGCGCCTGGATGGCATTCGGGGCCAGCGGCGATTCGAGAGGTTAGCTGAGATGAAACGCGAGAGGCTCGAGGAGATTCTCCAGGATGTCGCCAATGGTGGCGTCTCGGTCGAGGAAGCCATCAATCAGTTTCGCACCTTGCCGTTTCGCGATCTTGGCCACACGCGTCTTGATACGCACCGGCCGCTGCGCACGGGGCAGGCCGAGGTGGTCTACGGCGGTGGAAAGCGTCCCGATCAGCTCGTCGAGATTGTCCAGGCGATCATCGAGGAAGAGAACCTCGTGCTGGTCACGCGCCTGACGCGCGAGGGCCGACAGGCGCTCGAGGGGCACTTCCCGGAAGCCCAGTTCGATGACGATGCCGCCACCATGGTGTGGGGAGAGCCTCCCGCGCCGCGCGGCCGCGTGGCGGTGCTATGCGCCGGAACTTCCGATATCCCCGTGGCGGCGGAAGCTGCCGTGACTGCAACCACTCTGGGAAGCGCTGTTTCACGCTTCTGGGATGTGGGCGTTGCGGGCCTGCACCGCTTGTTGTCAGTGCAGGATGAACTGGCGGAGGCGAGGGCCGTTGTCTTTGTCGCGGGCATGGAAGGCGCCCTGCCCAGTGTGGTCGGCGGCATCGTGCGGGTGCCGGTGGTGGCCGTTCCTACCTCGGTAGGCTACGGCGCCTCGTTCGGGGGCATCACGGCGCTACTCGGGATGCTCAATAGCTGTGCGCCCGGCGTTGCCGCGGTCAACATCGACAACGGATTTGGTGCCGGCTATCTGGCCCACCTCATCAACGCGACCTCTGAGTGAGATGACTTTAGTCGCCTCTGATGGGACCCTGCGCGCCCTCGATTTTCCTCCACTTCTGGAGGCCGTCGCGGGGCAGGCCCAGACCCCGATGGGCGCAAGCGCGATCCTCGGTCTCACGCCGTTGGCGGACCGCGACCGTATCGAGGAGCGCCATGCCGAGGTGGCGGAATGTCGTGAGTATGCGGGCCAGAACGGGTATATCGCTTTGGCTTCCGCCGAGCCGCTTGCGGGGCTGCTCGAAACCGTCGCCGTCGAGGGGACGATCTTGGAGCCGGCGTCGCTGCTGGCGGTTGGTCGCACTGCCCGCGTTGCCAATATGGTTCGAGATCGACTCGTGACACGCTCGGATGAGTGGCCGCGGTTGTCGGGGTTGGGCGAGCAGATTCCGGATCTCGGTAGGCTGGTTCGTCAGGTGGAGGCCGTACTGAACGAGGAGGGAGAGGTTCGCGACCGGGCCTCGCCCGAGCTGGCCAGGCTGCGCAGCCGCCGCCGCCGGCTGCGCTCGAAGGTCATGGACGCCCTCGAGCAAATCGTGCACTCGAGCAGCAAGGACGATGTGCTGCAGGAGCGTCTCATCACCCAGCGAGGCGGCCGCTACGTGGTGCCCGTTCGATCGACCAAGCGCGGATCGCTGAAGGGGGTCGTGCACGACACGTCCTCCTCCGGCCAGACACTGTACGTGGAGCCCCTCGCGGTCCTGGAGCAGCAGAACGCCCTGACGGAAGCCACGCGCGCAGAGCAGGCGGAGATCCAGCGCCTGCTCGCCGACCTCACGGGCCACGTGCGGGGGGCACATGCGGCACTGCTGAGCGCCGAGCGCGGTATCTCGAATCTCGACGCCCTGCAGGGACTTTCCAGGTTTGCCGAGATCACGGACGCGGTTCGGCCCGAGTTTGTCGAACACGGACTGCGCCTGCGTGGTGCCCGGCATCCACTGATGATCGAGGGGGTCCGTGATTCCGGTGTCAGCTTTGTTCCCCTCGACATGGAGCTCCAAGACGACGATCGGTCGCTGATCATCACGGGCCCGAACACCGGCGGCAAAACAGTGGCCCTGAAAACCGTCGGCATGTTGTCGCTGATGGCGCAGTGCGGCATTCCTGTTGCCGCCAACGAAGCGCATCTTCCTTGCTGCCCACGAATCTACGCCGATATTGGAGACGAGCAGAGCATCGTTGCGAACCTCAGCACCTTTTCCGCCCACCTGACGCGCATCAACTCCTTTCTGCAGGACTGCCCGGCAGGCAGCCTGGTACTGCTCGACGAGCTCGGAACGGGGACGGATCCCGCCGAGGGGTCGGCACTGGGTATCGCCCTGGTGGAGCAGTTCGATGCACTCGGAGCATTGACTCTCGTTTCCACCCATCACGACGCTCTCAAGGCCTTCGCGCACGCGTATCCGAGCGCCATGAACGCTGCCATGGAGTTCGACAGCGTCAGCCTGCAGCCAACCTACCGTTTGCGGCTCGGCCTTCCCGGCCGCAGCAACGCCTTCGAGATCGCGGCTCGACTCGGCCTCGGGCCCGATCTGTTGGACCGGGCGCGTGAGCTGATGCAGCGCGACAATCAGGAGCTCGACTCGCTCATTCGCAACGTCGAAGATCAGGCTGAAGCTCTGGAAAGCGACCGCACCATCATCGAGCAGCAGCGCCAGGAGCTTCTCGAAACCGTGGCGGCGGCCCAAGCACGAGAAGCTCGGATTGCCGAGCACCTCGAAGATCTACGACGCGATGGCAAGGCTGTGATCAGTGCGGCGGTGGACGGAGTGCGGGAGCGCGGCGAGCAGCTACTGGCCGAGCTCGCCGAGCTGAAGGGCGAGGCCAAGCGGGGCAGGGCGGCCGCGGACCGGCGAGCCCGCTGGGCGGCGCAGGTGAGTGGCCAAGAGAGCGCCGCGGAGAAGTCACTCGGTGTCGCCATGGACGGACTCAGTCGGGACAGCGAGATGAGTGGCTCGAAGGTCTGGAGCACTGGTCCTGAGAGCGGCGACGCAGACCTGGACATGCGGGACGAGGCGCCATCCGGGGAAGCCAATCAGGGCGCGCTGGAGCGTGGCCAACCCGTGCTGGTACACCCCCTGAACCTGCGCGGAACCGTGGCCAGGGATTGGCTCCCGGGCGATGCCGGGGACACTTCGGTGTAGGTGGATGTGCGCGGCAAGCGACTCCTGGTCGAGCGCGACAGGGTGCGCAAGCTGGTCTGATCCCGTCTGATATAGTCCGTCGCTTGTCACTTTCTTCCCAGCGGGTTAGACCTAGAGCATGCGCTATCCACGATCGTTCATCGATGAGGTCCGTAGCAGCGCCGACCCGCTGCAGGTTATCGGTGAGGTAGTCGCTCTCAAGCGGCGTGGCGCGCGTTTCGTCGGCTTGTGTCCGTTCCACCAGGAGAAGACTCCGTCGTTCACCGTCAATGACGAAGGCCTCTGGTACTGCTTCGGATGCGGCACGGGCGGCGACCTTTTTGGCTTCATCATGGAGCAGGAGGGGGTGGGTTTCGGTGAGGCGGTACGCTCCGTCGCGGAGCGACTCGGCATACCCGCACCGGAGCCCGAAAGGGGGCCGGGCGATGAGCGCCAGCGAGGGCCGAAGGTGGATCGGGCGAGGGTGCTCGAGGCGATGGCGGTGGCAGACAGCTACTATCGAGGCCTCCTGGCCGGGGAAGCCGGTGCCTCGGCACGTGAGTTTCTGGCCGGACGAGGTTTCACGAAGGAGATTGTCGAGACCTTCGGCCTGGGTCTCGCGCTCGACTCCTGGGAGGCGCTGCGGTCGCATCTGCAGAAGAGAGACTTCACCGACGTCGAGGGGGTAACCGCCGGACTACTGCGCCGTCGTGAAGAGGGCAGGGGCGTCTACGATCTACTTCGAGACCGTGTGGTGTTTCCGATTCGTGATCTGCGAAGCAGGACGATTGCGTTCGGAGGACGGGTCATCGACGGCGGAGAGCCCAAATACCTGAACTCGCCCGAGACCCCGGTGTTTTCCAAGAGCCGCACCCTGTATGGCATGGCGGAGAATCGTGACGGCATTAGCGAGCACGGTTTCGCGCTGCTCGTCGAGGGTTACTTTGACCTGCTCGCGTGTGCCCAATATGGTTTTCGCAACGCGGTGGCGCCCCTTGGAACGGCCTTTACTGCCGACCAGGCGAAGATACTGGCGCGCTTCTCCCGCAAAGTAGTGGTCAGCTTCGACGGAGACTCCGCCGGGTTCGCTGCAGCCGAACGCACCGTCGGTGTCTTCTTGAGCCAGGGTTATCAGGTGAACGTCTTGCGCTTGCCGACGGATCATGATCCGGACTCGTTCTTGGCGGCCGAGGGAGCCGAGGCCTATCGGCAATGCCTGCGAGGCTCAGAGTCGGCACTGGAGTTCCTCGTGCACCGTGCCGGGGAGCGGCAGGACCTGGGAACCCCGAGGGGCAAGGCAGAGGCTCTCTCCACCCTCCTCGAGTTCGTGGTTGCCGTCGATGACCGAGTGGAGCGGGCTGAATGGATCGGCCGATTGGCGGAACGCCTCGATTTGCAGCGCCACCTGGTGGAGGAGGCGGCTGCTGAAGCCCTTGGCAGACGACCCCACGGCGGGGGGCGGCCAGGACAGACAGGTCAGGATGGCGCTGGCAAGAGCCAGGACAAGAGCTGGCGGTCCGACCTGGAGGAACCACCGTTGGCGGAAAAAGAGCTCCTGCGTGCGCTCATTGCGCACCCGGACTGGCGGGTCCGGCTGGACGAAATTTGTGAATCGAGTATGATTCGTGACTCGCGGGTACGCGGCCTCCTGGTGGCGATGGAGGAGTGCGAGGCGGAGGGCAGCGCGCCGGGGATTCCCGAGCTCCTGGCTCGGTGCGATGTTCCTGGGGTCGATGCACTTTTGTCGCGGTTGCAGCTCGAGGATGGTGCCCCCCTGGATTGGAGCGCAGCGCGGAACTGCGCCCTGGGAATCCATGACGATGCCATCAGGCGCAAGTTGCGGAGTATTCAGCAGTCCATCGTAGATGCGGAGCGGCAGGGCGATACGCAACGCTACGAGGCCCTGAATCGCGAAAAGATGAGTTTGGCGCGGCAGTTGACTACCGCATAGAGGGGAGACCGAAGGCAACCGTGGAGCTCTATCGGAAGTACAAGGAGGTCGAAGAGCTCATCTCGCTGGGGCGCCGGAAAGGGTTCCTCGTCTATGACGAGATCAACGAGCTCTTGCCCGCCGAGATCACGGCGCCCGAGGAGATCGCTGCCCTCCTCGAGAAGATTGTGGCCGAGGGCATCGGCCTGCGCGACGAGCCGGCCGGCGCTGGTCCGTTGGCGGCGGGAAAGGCGAGCGGAGGCGGCCAGGAAAACGCGGCCGAAATTGGCCGAGCTATCCGTTCCGGCGCGGTCGACAAAACCACCGACCCTGTGCGCATCTACCTGCGGGAGATGGGCACTCGCCCTCTGCTCGATCGTGAGGGCGAAGTCGCCCTGGCGCAGCGCATCGAGGAGGGGAGCCACCGCATCACCAAGGCGCTATACCGCACGCCCCTCGCCCTGCGCAGGGTCCTCGAGCACCTCCCCATAATCGACATCGATCCAGAGGCCGTCCACCAGCTCGTGGATTGCAGCGATGACGAGGACGATGCCGTCCAGCATCACGGTGACGCGCTTCGCACGGCCGGAGAGGAGATGCGGGGTTTGTGGCGAATGCTCCGCGAGGGGCGCCTCAGGCTCGCGGAAATTGACCATAGAGGGCCCGCTGCCGAAGAGCTGGCAGCCGAGCAGCGGCGCCGGTGGGATCGGGTCCAGGAGATCCTCAATGGCTTGCATCTTCGCGAGGGTCTGCGGCAGCAGCTGGCCACCGAGCTTCGCGAGGCGGTGCTGCGCATCCGGCTCGTTGAAAAAGCCATTCGCCTCGAGCGGCGAGAGCTGATCGGTGCCACCTGTCCCACAACTCCCGTGCCCGCCGAGAACGAGGCCGGGCTCTGTGCTGATGAGTCCCCCAGGCCGGAGAGCGCTCGCGATCGAATTCACGAGCTTCGTGCCGAGATTGTCCTCATCGAAGATCGCTATGACCTGCCCGCTCGGCGGCTGAAGAGGGGCCTGGCCGAAGTGGAGCTGGGGGAGTGGCAGATGGCACAGGCCAAGCAGGCCCTCGTCGAGGCCAACCTTCGGCTGGTGGTTTCCGTGGCCAAACGCTACACGAAGCGGGGCCTGCAGTTTCTCGACTTGATCCAAGAGGGCAACATCGGCCTCATGCGGGCGGTGGTGAAGTTCGAATACCAACGCGGCTACCAGTTCTCCACCTACGCTACCTGGTGGATCCGGCAGGCGATCACCCGAGCCATAGCCGATCAGGGGCGCACAATCCGCGTGCCGGTCCACATGATCGAGACCATTCACAAGGTCATGCGGGTCTCTCGCCGGCTGGTGCAGGAAACCGGGCACGAACCTACCGCGGAGGAAATCGGTAAGCAGGTGGGGATGACCGAGGCCGAGGTGCGTCGCGTGCTGCGCATCGCCCAAGTGCCCGTGTCGTTGGAGACTCCCGTAGGAGAAGAAGAAGGCACTAGCCTCGGCGATTTCATCGAGGACAGTCGCTTGCCATCGCCGGCCGAAGCCGTGGGCAATCAGCATCTCAAGACCCAGACTCATATCATCCTCGATACGCTCGCCGGACGTGAGGTGGAGGTGTTGCGGCTTCGCTACGGAATGGAGGACGGCGAAGAGCACACCCTCGAGGAGGTCGGAAGCCGCTATGAGTTGACGCGCGAGAGGATCCGACAGATCGAGGCCAAGGCGCTACGCAAGCTCCGTCACCCGACGCGCTCTCGCCGCATGCGGAGCTCGCGGGGCGGCGGCAAGACCGGTCCCGCCCGGCGCGGCGGCCGGTCCTGATCTCGCCTTCACCCGAGGGCCCATGCTAGAGTTTCGAGGTCTTGGCAGGGGTTTCCTGCCGACGGGCCCTTAGCTCAGCTTGGTTAGAGCCGCCGGCTCATAACCGGACGGTCCCAGGTTCGAATCCTGGAGGGCCCATCCATCTTCGATTCACATTTTCCGAAATGGCAGACCTTGCGGAGTAAACCCGTCTTCAGCCTCTCACCGCCGCCTGCACCGGTGGTGCAGGCGCCCGGGTCTGCCAGGAGGGTGGGCGATCGCCCACCCCTATTTTTTTGGTCGCTACCATGAGCATTCAGAAGAGTCTCGAGACCCTGGTGCGGCTGCAATCGCGCGAGCTGGAGCTGCGCGATATCGGCCTGCAGATGGATGAGTTGGCGCGCCAGCGCGCGGCGCTCGATGCGGAGATCCGTGC
>JAUWTE010000527.1 GCA_030609765.1 Acidobacteriota bacterium | reverse complement strand
GGGTCGGGGTCATGATGCTTCCGCACAGGAGCTCGGCAGCGTGATCGTGCAGCTCGCCCCGCCTTCCGGTCTGTCAAGGAGTGAGACACTGCCGCCGTGGCGCTCGATGATGCGGCGCGACACCGCTAGACCAAGGCCGCTGCCTCGCACCTTGCCGGTCACGAACGGCTTGAAGAGCTCCTCGGGATCCTTACCCTCGAGACCCGGACCGGTGTCTTCGACGAGCACGGACACGCCGCCGGCGGTGCCCTGCTTCAGGCGCACATTCACGACACCCTCCTCCGGGCTGGCTTCAATAGCATTGAGCAGAACATTCAACAGCACCTGCCGTACACCGTCATGGTCGGAGCAGATCCTGCAAGGTTCAGCCGTTTCGATTCGAACCTCGACCCCCTTGGCCTCGAGGTCGGGGCCCAGCATCTCACGTGCCTGCTCGACGGCGGTGAGCATTCTGAACTCTGCGATCTCCGTCTCCTGTGGGCGCGCGAACTGCAACAGATCGGTAACCAGCCGCTCGAGTCGCTCGGCCTCGGCCACGACCGTGTCCATGTGCGCCTGCGATTCGTGACTTTCGGGAAGCTGCTCTTGGGCCACCTGTGTGAGCCCCTTCATTGCGCCCAGTGGGTTACGGATCTCATGCGCCAGCGTCGCCGCCATAGCCCCCAAAGCCGCCAGGTGTTGCGCTTGCTGCTCCTTTTCTCGCAGAGAGAGGTATCCGCGCAAGGTGCGCAGGAAGAAACCGGCCACCACCAGGAGCGTCAGAATCGCAACCGCCGCAACCGCCACTTGGACGTTGGCGGTTCGCGTGATGAAAGCCACCGAAGAGGGCGAGAAGCCGACGCGGATATGCCTCTCAGAGGTAGCGCCCTGCCCTCCGCCCCTGCCTGCCTGTCTGGGGGCGGTCATCTGTCGATCGATGACGTACTGGTCGGGCTGTTGCTCGCCGACGCTGGCGACGACCTCGCCCACGGGGTTCACTACCTCTATGAAAGTGATCGCCTCGCCCTGAGATGCGAGGGCAGCCTCGAGGGCAGGCTGCCAAACCGAGGGATCAGATCGCCCGCCCCGTCCCCGTCCACGGGTCTGCGAGTCGATCACCGAAACCAGGTCGAGCGCGCGGCTCTCGAGGAAATCGGTTCGGAGCTGCAGGAGCGTCACGTAGCTGTAGGCGGCACTGGCAGCGATGGCCAGGCAGACGATCACGACGCCGGCCATGAGGGGCCGCGCCGGAAAGGACCGTTCTGCCTGCCTGCGCTCTGCCATTGCCTCCACAGTTCACTACCCCTGCGACCGTCGAATCACCACCCTACCAGCCGTCGAATCACCACCCTACCAGCCGTCGAGAAATCCTCCGTCGAACCACTCCCACAGCAAGTAGAAAAGGACCTGGGTGTTGCGGTGGGCCGCCTCGGTGACGGGGAAGCGCACCCCGAAGTTGGCCATGATGTGCTGCCGCGTGTTCAGCGACACCTGAATCTCCGGCATCAGGTCGAGCTGGCTCTCCGCGCCATCGTGCCCGAACTCGGTGGCCCCGAGAATCTCCAGCATCGGAGACCAAGAGCGGCCGAATCGACCACTCGTGAACGTCTTACCGACGACAGCCCGGTAAAAGGCCTCGTGGTCCGCCTTGTCGGTGTCGGTGGATAGCTCGCCGCCCACCATGAGCTGGAAGAACGAGTCGCGGGGCAGCCGGAAACCGGCTGTGACGAACGGCTCAAACAGCGCAGTGCCTTTGCCCAGGCCCTTCTCGTGGTCGCCAACCGGCACGAGAACAGCGCCGGTGACACTCAAGATATAGCCGGCATTCGGGTTTTGGATCAGCACGCGCTTCACGCCGAGCTCGATGTCGCCGACGCCGGCGTTCCAGCCTCCGTTCGGATCATTTTCACGCCCGACGATCGGCACCTTGATTTCTAATTGGTTAGCAGCCCCGAAGCGCCTCTCGTAGAGGACATTCTGGACAAAGGCCCCGTCCCCTTCGACAGCGATCTTGGTGGTGAGCAGCAGCTCGTCCTCCGGAAAGGCCTTCTCCGTAGAGATCGCACGGGGAAAGTTGAGCTCCCCGCGCGCCCACGCGCGATCATCACAAAACGTGCGGATATGTTCGATCGCCATCGCGATCTGCTCTTCGGTGAGCGCCTCCCCGAAGGCCGGCATATTGTCTGCGAAGCCCCGCACCGGGCCGCCCTGATGGGCAATCGAGAACCAATCGCCGTCAGGCTCTCGCGTAGCGAAGCTACAATTGGAGAAGTCGGGGAGCGGGATATCGAAGCCGACACGTTCCAGCGGGGAACCGCGGCCGTCGGCCGCATGACACGCTGCGCACGCCGCGGTGTAAACACCCTCGGGGGTGCTCAGATCTGGCGTCCGCGCAGGCTCAGCCAGGGGTACCCCGGCGGAAATCAGCGTGATGGAAACGAAAAGACCAGTCAGGATCGCAACCAGTAGGAACCGCGCGAAGGTCAACATCTAGGCATGCTGCCTTTCTGTCGGGTGTATGCCGCGACGACACCCTTCAGTTTATCCGAGATCCGAGTACTTCATGACCAGGCTCGCACTAACCCACCAATACAGAGGCGGCGAGAGCTGGACGGTCACGCAGGCGTGGACATCCGAGCAGCGTGATCACCCATCCTCGTGGGT
>JAUWTE010000476.1 GCA_030609765.1 Acidobacteriota bacterium | reverse complement strand
TCTGTGAAAAGGTGCTGAGGCGGACGTAGCCGACACCGGGCGCGACCATGGAGGCCACCGAAAGGGCGGCGATCTCCACCCGATCCCGGACAATAGTGTATTCGAGCATCTCGTCCAGACCCGGGCGCTGCACTGTGACCTCGACCTGGGTACCACCGGCGCCGCGCAGCCGCTCGTAAACCTCCTCGACGTTGGTGTCGGTGGCATCGGTCCCGTTGATGCGGATGATCTGATCGCCGGGGCGCAGCCCCAGGGCCTCGGAAGGGCCGCCTTCGAGCGACTCGATAACCGTGATGACGCCGTCGAAGAGCTCGAAAGACACACCGATGCCGGCGTAGTCACCGCGGTACTGCTCCTGCATCAGGCGATACTCTTCCGCCGTAATGTAGCGAGAATGGGGATCGAGGTCGCCGAGCACTCCATCAATGGCGTCGTCAAAAAGAGAATCGACATCCACATCATCGACGTAGTTGAGCTCGATGATCTTCATCATCCGCTCGAGGGTCTCCATTCGGGCATAGAAATCCCCCGTTGCCGTGGCGATCTGCGGACCGTAAGTAGCGGCCACCACGGTGAGCAGAAGAAGGGCGATTGCAAGGCCGACTTTTGTTACGTTTCGCATCGTATCGAGTGACCTCGGGCGGGGGAGTCGCGGTGGGGAGGTTTTTCCGTTTGTTTGCTTCGGTGGCGCAACTTACGGGCGCCCACTGGAGGCGCAGCACCTTAGCATGGTGCATTCAGCACGAACAACAGGGACGCCAATCCAGCAATGTTTCAGTTTATACGATGGGTGGGCCCAATGCGGAGCGCCTATTGCCCACCTGCGGGCTCAGTGTGAGCCGCGCCATATGTCTCCGGCAGTGGCCCGTGCGGATTCGTCGACTCCGTACGGTAAGTCTTTGAAGCGGCAGGGTTTGACCGTCCGACCGACGGCATCATAGACTGCCGAAGACGCGTGGCTGACACTTGCGATGGGCATCAAAGGTCCGTCTGACGGTGCTGCTCGGAGCCTCGGGCGGCCACCGAACGGGGCCATATTGGTGTCAGGAGGGGGTAAATGGCGGAGCCAACAGAAGCCAACAAGAACCCGGTAGAGAGCTTCGTGGACTATGTCTACAACGCTTTCGAGATTGTCCAGCTGAAAACCGATCAAATCGACAACACGGCGAAAGACGAAGGCGCCTTCGTGATGGGCCTCGTGATCATCGCATTGGCCGGCGTCGCCGGCGCGATCGGTACGTTCAGTATGCGCGGGCTCGTTTTCTATCCGGTGCTAGCGGTCGTTGGGGCTTTTCTTTTCACCGGCCTACTTCATCTTCTGGCTACTTTGCTGTTCAAGGGCGAGGGGGACTTCCTCGAGTTCTTCCGGCCCGTCAGCCACACCTACATTCTCCATTGGGTGATGGTGGTCCCCGTCCTCGGCTGGGCGCTTGCCCCGATCGCCGGGATCTGGGGGTTGGTCGTTTCAGCGCTGATCGTCGAGCGTATTTACGGACTCGATCGCGCCAAGGCCATCGCCACGGTGGCCATCGTGGTCGGCGCGTTCATGCTGCTATCCATCATCCTCGTCAGCATGATGGCGGTGTTCTGGGTGATGGTGCGGGCTGCCATCTAGCCCGGGTTTCTCAACGGATCGCGGCTGCGCGGGCGCAATGGCACGCGATGACTGCGTTGCGCTTGATTCGCGACCCGTCGAGGAGCTCGGGCTACTCGCCGAGCCCGAAGATCCGCGTGGCCAGCTCGCGGATGTCGTCTGTCGCCATGCCCTCGCCGAGATAGCGGTCGTCGATGCGCAGCTCGTAGTGCAGGTGCGCGCCGTTGCGGCCTCCCTGCGTGGCGGACTCGGTCCCCGAGTTGCCTACGAAGCCGATGATGTCACCAGCCGCCACTCTGTGGCCTGCAACGATGCCGGCTGCGATACCCGACAGGTGCGCGTAACGGCTGATCACACCGGCGCCGTGGTCGATCCAGACCTGACGCCCGCGCAATTGGTCGAGGACCTCGGAAGGCGTACTGCCGCTGCCCTGAGCCGTCGCGATTGCCGCCTGATACTCTGCCGGGCTCATCTCGGTGTAGTCGATGTCGGCGCGCATGATGACGCCACCCTTCGCCGCGACGGCCGGGGCGCTATATCCCGTGGGGACGCCCACGTGCCCGGGCATGAAGTCGAAGCCCTGATGCACGCCGTTGCGGTAGGCTCTTGGCGCTCCAGGCAACAGGGTGCGCAAGTCCGGTAGCTTGGAACCGACGATCGGCATGCGGAATCCCGACAGCCGCCATTCGTCGTAGCCCGTCGCGATGTCCGCGGCCAACTTCTGAATATCCGCACCCACCAGCGCTACCTCTCCTTGCGGTGGCGCGGCCAGCAGGGCGGCGATGGACTCCTGCTGCACGAAGGCCTCGACTTGGGCGGGAACCTCTCCATCGTCGATAACAGAGTTGGCACCCCAGTCCCAGGCAGTGATCCGTCCCGCTGGGCTCAGGATTCCGTCCCCCCCAACGAGGGCATCATAGGCAACGAGCTCATGCTGCCCGTCGGCATCCCGGTCCCAACGCCACAAGACCATGGAGTCGCCCAAGTTCCAGCGCACGAGCTCGACCTCGCCGTCGGCGTCGATGTCGTAGAGCGTTGCAGTAACGGGTGGCTCAGAACGGAACCACTCCTCGGCGCCGCCGAGGTATAACGCGAGACTGAGGCCGAGCAGAAGGAGTAGGCCGAAGAGGATAGTGGCGAAACGCTTCATGATGGCTGTCCAAATCGATGGCTGCTGCGGACTCGCTGCGGCGATCCCGCGATGGGATGAGCTCCCTAGCACCACTGGTTCAAGTGCATTCGCCCGATAGGCTCAGCGTAGCAGCCTCAGTCACTAGGCTGCAATTCGCACCGGCCATCTGGTTTCGGCGTTACCCGGTCGGGGTGAACTTCCTTTGAGCAGGCCCTGGGTGCACCTCCGACCGGGGCAGCGGGGGAAAAGCGCGCTAGAATACGATGCTTGGAGGATGCTGATGATGCGAGTCTCAAGGGCGGGTGGTAGGAGTCTGGGTGCGGTCCTCGTGCTGCTGCTGGCGCCGGTCGTGGCGACCGCTCAGCAGGAGAGTGAGGTCGATCTGGGTCTCCAGGCCGTCGAGGTGCTGCAATCGTACCTGCGCATCGACACCAGCAACCCTCCCGGGAACGAGGCACAGGCAGCGGCGTTTCTTGCCCGGCACCTCGAAGAAGCAGGAATTCCCTACGAGGTCTTCGAGAGTGCTCCGG
>JAUWTE010000196.1 GCA_030609765.1 Acidobacteriota bacterium | reverse complement strand
TCGACCCGAGTGGCGCGCCAGGCCGGCAGCAGGCAGGCGATCGTGGCCACGAGGATGAAGAATACGCTCACGGACACGAAAGTCAGAGGGTCAGTTTGCCCGATTCCGTAAAGCTGCTGCTCGAGGAAACGAACGCCGGCAAGCGCCCCGGCGATGCCGAGAACCAGCCCGATCCCCACCAGGGCCAGCCCGCGCCAGAGGACCATCTTCAGGACATTCACTCCCTGCGCCCCGAGTGCGACACGCACGCCGATCTCGCGGCTGCGCTGGCTGACGTAGTGCGCGAGAACACCATAAATGCCGACCGTGGCCAGCAGCAGCGCCACGCCGGCGAACAGGCCCAGGGAGCTGGTGACCATCCGCGACGAAGACACGGTGTCGGAGTTGGCGATGATCGACTCCATCGTCTCGAACTCTGTGACGGGAATGTTCGGATCGAGTTGGTTGACGGTGGCCCGCACGGCCGGGGCGAGCACTGCGGGATCACCCTCGGTACGCAGGGCGATGCGCATTCTGTTGTTGCTATTGGCGTAGTACGACAGATACATGGCCGAGCGCGGGTCGGATGCGAGAGTTCCCATCCGGACATCGCCGACGAGGCCTACCACCTGAAATGTCACTGCCTCGTCTGCATCGATCACGACTTCGAGTCCAATCGGGTTCTCGTCGGGGAAGAGTGAAGCGGCCATGGTTTCGTTGATGACCATCGCCATCGGGGCCTCAGCCGTGTCGGTCTTATCGAGGCCGCGGCCGGCCCGCAGAGGAATACCCATGGTCTCGAAGTAGCCGGGCAGAATGGTGCGCACGAAGGATGTCTGCATGTCGGCAGGGCTAACCCGGGGCTTGCGGGGATCGTAAACATAGATGTTATTACCCGGGTCGCGAATGGGAAGTTGGCTGATCAATCCAACGCCGGTCACGCCGGGGAGGCTTCGGAGGTTGCCCGCGAGCTGATTGAAAAACAGCGGTCGTTGCTCGGCGGGGTACTCCTCGGCAGGCAAACGGATCTCGGTGGTGAGCAGGTTGCGGGTATCGAAGCCGGGATCCTGGGCGACCAAGGTGGCGAAGCTGCGGATCAGGAGACCCGATCCGATCAGGAGCACCACGGAGAGAGCCACCTGCAAGACGACCAGACCACTGCGGAGGCGCATGCCGCTGCGCAGGTCACCACTGCGTGATCCCGTCTTGAGCTGATCGGCGAGGTTCTTCGGGGCGATGCGAATGGCCGGTATTGCTCCGAAAACAAGGCTGGTCAACACTGATGCCCCCAACGCGAACAGCAGAGTCGGAGTGCTCAAACCGAGCTCCGAGATTCCCAATGCATCCAGAGGCATGGCCTGCAAAATCAGATACTGCAACCAGAGTGCCAGGGTGACGCCGAGGACCCCGGCGAGAAGCGCAATGACCACGCTCTCCGTGAGTAGCTGCCGCACCAGACGCGGCCGTCCCGCGCCCATTGCCGAACGCACCGCCAGTTCCGATTGACGGCTCGTGCCTTTGGCCAGCAACAGGTTGGCGACATTGCCGCAGGCAATCAGCAGAACAAGGCCCACGGCTCCCATCAGCATCCATAAGCTGCCGCGGTAGTCCCGCACCATGCCTTCCTGAAGGCCCTGCAACAACATGCCCTTGTTTTCGTTGGTGTCGGGATATGCGGCCTCGAGATTCGCGGCGATGATGTCGAACTGGTTTTGAGCTTGCCGGAGCGTCATCTCCGACTGGAGTCTGCCGATCGGAACCCAGTTGTGATATTGCCGACCGCCTGCGAAGTTCCCGCCGGGTCTGAATGTGCGATACGCATCGATCGGGAAGAAGATCTGAAAACCGGCGGGCAGCACGCCGACGACGGTGTGAGGCGTGCTATCGAGGATCAGTGTGCTGCCGATCACCTCCGGGTCTGAGCCGAACCTGGTCTGCCAGTACGAGTAACTGATGATCGCCACATCGGGAGCGTCGAGAGTCTCTTCGTCCGGGCTGAAGTGCCTGCCCATGAACGGATCGATTCGCAGAGTGCGGAAGAAATCCCAAGAGACCCACTGGGTCTCGATGCGGTCCGGCTCCTCGCGTCCTGTCACCGTAACGGTGAAGGGGAAGCCCGACATCGCCGAGAACGATTCCAAGACGTCGTTCTGATCGCGAAAGTCGACGAAATCGGGGCCCGACGAGGTCCAGTTCTCGTTGCCGCTGAACGTCGTCTTCGCGAGGACCAGCCGATCCGGCTCGTCGAACGGGAGCGGCTGCAACAGCACGGCGTTCAGGGTGCTGAACATGGCCGTGTTGGCGCCGATGCCGATGGCGAGAGTGAGAATCGCCACGGCGGTAAAGCCCGGTGATTTGACCAGCGTCCTGAGGGCGAAGCGCAGGTCCTGAAGTATCTGCAACATGATTGGATCTCCACGGCGGGAAGCCGGATTGAGCTTGGGAGACTTGTTGGGTTTCGAGTCGCCACGCAGACGGTCCCAGGCGTAACGGGAGCTCAAGCGCAGGGATGAGCTCAAGTACCAGCGCGCCGCGCCGCGTGGAGTGCTGTCGCGCCTGATTTCATACTCCTCCTGAAGGTCCCCGAGGAGGCCCTCGCGTCTGGCGGCGTCTCGGACTGTCAGGTGCAGGAGGAGCTCGGGCAAGCGGGGTGGCCTGCGTGCTCCGGCGGGCCGGCTTCCCCAGGTGGGTCGGTGTGCTCCGGGCAATCGGGCCTTGGCTCGCGTCGTCATGATCGCGACTCCTCCAGGACTTCCTCGATGCCGCTCCAGAGGTTCAGAAGTGCCTTTCTCGACGATCGCAGGGCCTCGAGCCCCGTGGCCGTTACCTCGAAGTTACGCTTGCGCCGGCCACCGCGCCCCGGCATGGACTCGCCGAGCCAGGACCGCAGTAGCCTTTTGTCCTCCAGCCGGTCGAGGGTGGAGTAGGCGGCACCGTGGGTAACTCGCCGCCCGGCGCAGGCCTCGATCTCCGTTCGGATCGCGAGCCCGTAGGCTTGCTCCCCGAGCCTCACCACGGCCAAATGAATTGCCTGTTCGAATTCTCCGAGATTTCGGCTCGTGGCCAAAGCGTTCCTCCTGTCAGCGTCGTTCGCATTTCGTGTCTCGCTCCAGGCGCGGTCGCGGCATGGAGCGAGCCACTACTACAAAGTAGCAAACGGCGTGCCAAGGCCCACAGAAACCACCCGGTGCACCCCCACTGGCGGGCCGCAAACCCCTACCCCGCTTGTGCTGCAGGCCATCCGGGGGGCTCTGAAGAGCTTGGAATCGAGGGCGCTGGTCCCTGCTGGAACCCTCTGAGCGTCCGAATATGGCGATCCGGGTGTCCGGATTTGGGACGACATGCCCCCGCCCAGCACCGTCCCGATGTGCTCAATCGAAGGTGTATTCGAGGCAAAAATCGACAGGAGGGTAGAAATTCCGCGACTTTTGTCCCCGAATGCATGGTGATAATGTAAGTCCTTCAGACCGTTTCCCCACGGTTTGTCCCTAAGGGACAGCGCCAATCGGGTGTGCTGGCTGTTCTCGTGCACCCGGCGCGAATGCAACTTCATACTCAGGGTCCCCTACAAAAGGAGAGTGCATCATATGAAGCTCTACAGGCTTCTGTTCGTCTTGCTGGCGATTACTCTCGTGCCCACTGCTGCCTTTGCGCAGCAGAGGTTCGAGATTGCCCCGTTCGCCGCTTGGCAGCACGGCAACGACATTTTCGACCAGCCCACGGGCACCCGCGTCGACATGGCCAGCGGCTCGGCCTACGGTTTCATCGTGGATGTCTCGATTACCGATAACCTGCAGGCCGAGTTCATCTACAATCGGCGCTCCACGACTGCCGACGTCACCGCGCCTCCGCAGGAGGGCTTCCCGGACGGCATAGAGATCCGAGACGCGCCGATGATCGCCAACTATTACCAGGGCGGTCTGATCTATAACTTCCCCATCTGGAACAAGCCGCAGTTCAAGCCCTTCATAGGCTTCGGGATGGGCGTGGCATCCTTCACGGAGAACGATGACCGGGCAGATGTGAAGGCCACCAACAACTTCTCCTGGTCCGCTGTCGGCGGCTTCAAGTACTTCTTCAACAAGAACATTGGCTTCCGCGGCGAGTACCGCCTCTTCTCCACCCAGACCGACTTCGTCCAGAAGGGTTACTGGTGCGATTGGTGGGGTTGGTGCTGGACCTTCGCCTCCAGGCAGAATCTCTGGCAGTCGCAGTTCACGGCAGCCTTCGTCATCGGCTTCTAGCCGGTTCCGTTCAAGCTGCGTCTGAGTCACGGTCCTCAGGGCCGTTGCTCCGAGAGAAATAGAAAGCCCCGGGCATCCTCAGTGGATCCCGGGGCTTTTTGCTGTGCTTATCAGCGATCATCAGGCGAGGCGCCCTGGGAGGAGGGCGAGAGCCGCCGCCCGCGCGCAGGCGGTCAGACTAGCTGCTCCTGAAGGAAAGCGAGAGCCGCCCCCCGCTTCTCAAGCGAGCCGGCCTTGCCCTGGAAGAACTGCCCCGAGCCACCACCCCGCCCGCCGAGGATCTCCGCCAGCTCGGGGCCCGCGACGCCCACGTCGATAGGGCAATCCTCACCCGCCGCCAGCACGAAGAAGTTGCCCTTGTCACTCGCGGCCGTCAGCAGCGCGATGCGGCTGCCCGCCGAGTCGGCAAAGCGGCGCGCGATCTTCTGCAGAAAGGCTCCGTCCATGCCTTTGAAATGGGCCTCGACAACTCCGTCGCCACGGGCTGCCAGCCCCTCAGCCGCCTGGTCGATGAGCGATGACTCGAAAGCCCGCATGCGGCGCATCGCGTCCTTGAGCTCATCAAGGCGCGTAGTAGCTGCAGATACCAGCTCCTCGGCCGAGGTCTCGAACAGACCACGCAGGGCATCGGTTCTGGACTCATGCTCGGCCAGGCGCCGCCGCACCCGCCCGGCTGCGACCCAGTGGAGGCGTGTGCCGCCCCGCATGGGTTCGGTGCGCAGCAGCTTGATGGAGCCGATCTCGGCTGTTGATCGCACATGCGTCCCGCCGCAGGTGTTGAGGTCGGTCCCCTGGACTTCCACGAGGCGGATATCGCCACAATGGCCCTCGGGTAACCCGCGCGTGCGGACATCGAGCTGCGCATACTCCTCTGGCGAAACGCGCCGCCCACCCACCGGCAGACCAGCCTGGATGGTTTCCATGGTTGCTTCCTCGAGCGCCCGCAGGTCGGTCTCCGATAGCGCCGCCGCATCGACCTCGATGTCGCAGCTCCTCTCCCCGAGGTGAAACGACGTCGTCTGCCAGCCAAAACGGTCCGCTGCGATGGCCGTTAGCACGTGCTGGGCGGTGTGCTGCTGCATATGGTCGTAACGACGCTCCCAGTCCAGTGAGAGCCGGGCGGGGCCGGCGGGCAGAGGTGACTCGAGATAGTGGCGAATGGTTTGCTCGACTCGCTGCACGTCCACAATTCGCACCTCGTCGAGCCAACCATGGTCGGCAGGCTGCCCGCCGCCCTCCGGATAGAGGATGGTGTCGTCGAGGACCGCAAACGGCCGCCCGTCTTCCTCCCCGATTCGAATGATGTCGACCTGCAGATCGCGCAGGTAAGGGTCTCGCTCGTAGGAGTGGATCTGTGAATCTTGTGTGCTCATGGCTGCCGATTGTGCCACGGATTAGGCCTGCACATCGCACCGCAATTCTGCTGCGGGCGCGGGGAGGCTCGCGCCTACAATGTTGCGCTTGGTCGGCGTCCTCGACGTACTCTTCAAGTACGCCTCCGGCCACCTCCCGGCGAGCGCCTCGTATCCGATGGAGGCCCTACGGCACGAGTGATCCGCAGCTTCACTCCGAGCGTAGCGCGATCACCGGATCAACGCGCACGGCGCGTCTAGCCGGGAGCACACAGGCGGCCAGGGCCACCAGGAGTAGCAACGCGATGACGACAATGTAGGTTGCGGGATCAGTTGCACCGATTTCGTATAGCGAGCTCGCGATGAGCGAGGATAGCGCAATGCTGCCGCCGATCCCGAACAACGTGCCGACGCCCGTCAAGATCATGCCGCGGCGGACGACGGCGCCAAGGACGTCGCTCGATGTGGCGCCCAGCGCCATCCGGATTCCGACCTCGCGGGAGCGCTGGCTAACGAAGTAGGCGAGCACGCCATAGAGGCCCATCGAGGCGAGCAGCAGTGCCAGTACCGCTAAAAGAACCCGGAGCGAAGTAAGAAAGCGACCCTGAGCTGTCGAATTGGCGGCGATCGACTCCATCGTCCTGAGGTTGCTGATCGGCACATCGCTATCGAGTTGCCAGATGCGCTCGCGGACCGACGGAACC
>JAUWTE010000053.1 GCA_030609765.1 Acidobacteriota bacterium | reverse complement strand
CCCCGGGGTGAGCTCGCTCTTCGAGGCGCATCAGGTCCTGGGAGCGGCAAACGTGTTCAACCTCGAGAACCTGACCAACATCGAATCGTTGCCACCGTCGGGTTTCGCGATCATCGCCATGCCGATGAAGATCGCCGACGGAACGGGAGCACCCGCCAGGGTCGTGGCGCTGATTCCGAATTAGCCTCAGTAGCTATTGAAGATCCGCTGGATCTCGCCCGCGTCCTCGGTCACTGTCAGAGCGAGCATCAGGAGGATGCGCGCCTTCTGCGGGTTGAGGTCATCAGCGCTCACCGACCCTCCCCGGGACCTACCGCCCCCGACCCGTCCCGACCCCGTCCGACTCGACCGAGCCACGATGACGCCCGCCTCGAACGCTCGTCGCAGCGCCGCGGACTGCCCGCGGGAAGTAGCTCCGGCGCCAGCCGTTGCCACTACGATGCCCCTGGCGCTCTTGGCCACGAAGGCATCCACGTCTGCCCCGTCAGCGCCGGCATAGGTGTAGCTGACATCGACGCGCGGGAGATTTTCCGGCTCGAGGCCAGAAACATCGAACTCCGATTCATGCGTATGCCGGCGCTCCGTGCCCCGGTAGTAGATGGGCCGGTCACCTTCCACGACGCCCAGAATTCCCAGCCCTCGTGCAGCGAAGGTCTGGACCGACTTGGTATTGGCCTTCGTAACATCCCTCGCCGAGTTGATCTCCTGGTTGAGAACGACGAGAGCGCCACGATCACGCGAAGACGGATGGGCCGCCACTCGAACTGCGTTGAGCAGGTTCAATGGACCATCCGCAGAGATCGCCGACGCCGGGCGCATCGCCCCGACGATGACAACCGGCTTCTCGCTTCTCACGGTCAGGTTGAGGAAGAAGGCCGTCTCTTCGAGGGCGTCGGTTCCGTGGGTGACAACCACGCCATCGACCTCCCCATACGGTGCTTCTCCTTGCGGCTCCAATGCCCCGTTGATGAGCTGCGCGAGTCGGACCCAGTCGGCCGGCGTGATCACAGTTGACGGCACATTGCTGTACTGCTCGACCGTCACCCTGGCAACGTCTGAAATGGCAGGCACAGCCGCAACCAGATCTTCGCCCGTGTCGGCCACGCTGTAGCCCGAGAGGTTCTCCGGCGAGCCTGCGCGGCTGGCGATGGTGCCACCCGTGGCAACGATGAGAACGTGGGGGAGGCGCGTTTCAGCCTCTGGCTCCTGCACGGGGAACGTCGCCGGTAGCATGACCGGCGCTACGAGCGCGCTGGAGACGCTGCTCCCAGCAACCGTTACGGAGAGTGCGAGAGTCGGAAGAACGACAGCGAGGGCCAGCAGCCTGAATCGAGAGATCAACTACGCTGTCCCGGGAACGTCGAGCTCAGTCAGTGGCTCGGTGAACTCGATAGCGAGCAGGCTACCCACACCGATCGATCCCTCTTTTGACGGCAACTCGCCTTGCGCCATGCGCAGGATCTTGCCCGAGATCATCATCGGCCACAGGCGAACCCCCGCCGGCATGTCCCAGAACCGCAAGCGCACCTTGAGGCCGTCTCGGACCTCCTTATCGAGGCGCAACAAGACGCCGCCCCGACCGATATCGATCGTACGTCCCTTGGCCTCGTAGCCGGGATCGGCTGGAGTTGCGGGCAGAATGAAAACGTGAACTTCTACAGAGAGCTTCTTCGGGAAGCGCTGATGCTCTCGCTTCTCGCCGTTACCCGAACGTTCCCCAGTCACGTCGGCGCGCTCCCTTCCATGTTTCTGCCGCAGAATCACTCAGGGTGACAGAGCAGGATGCGGTGGCAAGTGGAAAACTGGTTCCCTCCCCGCTGTCCGCACGAAACATTAAACCACCTTTCAGACGGTGGCAAAGCGGTAAATAGGCCAAACGCGCGAGTTGTCGGGCGTGCTGGGAGCGGATCGATGCCGGACCCCTCGGACAGCGATCAGGAGCGCGATCAGCGGAGCAGCGCTTCCAGGCGCCGAATACGGTCCTCGAGCGGTGGGTGGGTAGAGAACATTCCCTGGGCCCGCGCCTCGAATTTCTTGATCGGCTGCACGATGTAGAGGTGGGCGGTGGCGCGATTGGCGACCTCCAGAACCTCGCGATCCCCACCGAGCTTCTCGAGCGCCGATATCATCGACTCCGGGTCACGCGTTAGCTCCACCGCGCCGGCGTCCGCCAGGTATTCACGTTGCCGGGAGGCCGCCAGTTGGATGATCCTCGCAATCAGAGGCGCGAGGATCGAAAGAAGGATGGCCACGACGAGAATCACCAGCGCCGCCGGGCCACCACCGTCGCGCCCACTGTTGCGCCGCCCGCCCCCGGTCCAGAAGAGGCCGCGACGGAAGAAATCGGTCAGCAGCACGACCATACCCACGAGGGTTGCCAGCAGCATCGCCAGGCGGATGTCGAAGTGGCGCACATGGGACATTTCGTGGGCGATCACGGCTTGCAGCTCGCCGCGGGTAAGCCGCTCGCGCAGTCCCTTGGTGATCGCCAGTGCCGCGTGGTCGGGATCTCGCCCTGTTGCGAAGGCATTCAGAGCCGTGTCGTCGATCAATTAGACCGGCGGGGACCGCACTCCGGCGGCGATCGCCATCTCATCGACCACGTTGTAGAGCTGCGGATCATCTTTCTTCTCGATGAGGCGCGCACCGCTCATCCTGAGGATCGCGTTCCCGCCGCCATAGTAGCTCCACACCGCCATCAAGCCGGCAACGACAAGGGCCAGAACGCCGGCAGTGATGCCGGCCGCAGGATCACCACCGAGGAAGGCAGCCGCCAGCACGGCCGCCAGGAGCCCCACGAAGAGCACGAATCCCGCAACAAGCAGCACACTGTTACGCCGATTGGCCGCGATCAGGTCGTGGTATGTAGCGTCGCTGCGGTCAGACATGGCTATTCAGATCGAAAAATCCTCGGTAGTGTCGTTATGTGATCACCTGAGGGGGTTGAGATGAATGGAAAACAGGCTCTCAGAAAAACCGATTCGCAAGAACTGATGCTCCCGGCCGACTTCTGGGCGAGGCATCGAGACGACGAACAACGAATGCCAGAGACCACGAGCTTCTCGGCCAATGTCAGTGCCACCGACTCGACGACCGAGCCATCCGGTCACGAACGCAGAAGAGCCCCCCGTCGCCCCCTGCAGGTCGGCGTCGAAGTCTACGGCTATGACCGCGACCTGACGCTCATCCACGCCTTCGGCATGACCGAAAATGTCAGTCGCCTCGGGGTCCTCATCAACATCGATGAAGAGATCCCCGTCGGCTCCAAGGCCATGGTTGCCGTGCGTCCGCGCCACCCGGCGTTGTTGCCACGGCTCCTGCGGGGCAAGGTCGTCCGCTGCAACGATCAGGATGATGGGTTCGGCCTGGCGATCTGTTTCGACTCGGATATCAGTCGTGTCGCTGCCCCGCATGTCGCAGCCCTTCCCCTGGCCTAGAGCGCGCAGCACGGCTACTCGAAGCTGACTTTCGGAGCCTCGCGCTGTGCCGCTTCCTCAATCTCGAAAAAGTCCCTATTCTCGAAGCCGAACATGCCGCCGATGACGTTCGTCGGGAAGCTCTGAAGCGTGCCGTTGTAGCGCCTGACGGTGTCGTTGTAGTGCTGGCGAGAGAAGGCGATCTTGTTCTCGGTCGTGGAGAGCTCTTCCTGCAGCTGGCCGAAGTTCTGGTTGGCCTTGAGGTCAGGATAGGCCTCGGAGAGGGCAAAGAGCTGGCGCAAGGCGCCAGTGATCATGTTCTCGGCCAGGGCCTGCTCTTTTACGCCCTTGGCGTCGATCCCCGCTTGCCGCGCCTTCACCACATTCTCGAACGTCTCGCGCTCGTGTTTGGCGTAGGCCTTGACGGTTTCCACCAAATTGGGGATGAGATCGTAGCGCCGCTTCAGCTGCACATCGATGGAGCTCCAGCCATCCTCGGTGCTCACGCGAAGCTTGACGAGCCGGTTGTAGATGCCGATCAGAAAGAACGCGACGACCGCCGCCAGCACCAGCAAGACCAGGAACCCTCCGAAGAAACCACCCATTATCGTCACCTCCTGAATTGAATGTGCATCGCTTCGCCATCCTACTGTGCACCACCCGGCTCGCGATAACCAAGGGCTCGGGATCTGTCCGCCAGTTTCCTCACCCTCCGGTTGTGAGGGTCTACGACCGGCAATACCCTGGTGTTTCAGTTACCCAGCTCGAGTGACCTGTTCTAGCCCGGGCCAGCAGGCCGTGGGAGCGGAAGAATCCGACCCGCGGCGGCACATCCAGTATTGAAAGCGCGAACGACGAGCGCAAGTGACAGGGAATGAGTTGGGTGCGGAGTCGCCAGCGTGTGGTTGGCACCTTGCCCGACATCCTAAGGAGAACACGATGGGATTCGAACTGTCCTGGACGTGGTTTTGGGTGATCCTGTCCGCAATCCTCGTCGTCGGTGAGATCTTCACCGCCGGTTTCTTCCTTCTCCCGTTCGGGATCGGGGCGATAGCGGCAGCGTTGGTGGCATGGCTCGGTGGCGGTCTGGTTTGGCAGTGGGCCATCTTCCTGATCGTATCGATTCCATCTCTCCTGATGCTGAAGCGCTTTGCCGATCGTGTTACCGAGGGAGCCGATCTGCGGGTGGCAGCCGACAGGGTCCTCGACAAGGTGGGAATCGTCCTCGAGGAAGTCCAGCCGCACGGCTTCACCGGGCGTGTGCGGGTCGGCAGCGAGGAGTGGCGTGCGGCGTCGGAAGGAGAGGAGAAGATTCCGGAGGGGACCAGTGTGAAGGTGCTCAGGGTAGACGGAACCCACCTCGTGGTGCGGCCTAGATCAGTGCAGCCCGACGGGGGTAGCGAGGGAGGTGCATGATGCCCGGTTCAGTCATTCTATTGATGGTTGTGGCGGTTGTCGTCGTCATATTCGCGGCTACCGGCGTACGCGTGGTGCGCCCACTTCTAAAGGGCGTCATCGAACGCCTCGGCAAGTACATACGGACCGCTCAGAGCGGCATCACGCTGATTATCCCGATGCTCGACAGCATGCGTAAGGTCGACATGCGTGAGCAGGTGGTCGACGTGCCGCCCCAAGAGGTCATCACGCGGGACAATGTCGTCGTCACGGTGGACGCGGTCGTCTACTACGAGGCCACAGATCCCGTGAAGCTGATCTACAACGTCGCCGACTTCTACACGGCGGCGACGAAGCTGGCGCAGACCAACCTGCGTAACGTCATCGGTGAGATGACCCTCGACGATACATTGACCTCGCGCGAGACGATCAACACCGAGCTGCGTACGATTCTCGACCAGGCCACCGACAAGTGGGGCACGCGTGTGGTGCGGGTCGAGATCCAGCGCATCGATCCGCCCGCGGATGTCACGCAGGCCATGCACCGCCAGATGAAGGCGGAACGCGAGCGCCGCGCCATGATCCTCGAGGCGGAGGGAGAGAAGCAGTCAGCGATCGAGCGCGCCACCGGCGACAAGCAGGCGCGGATCCTCACCGCCGAGGGTGAGGCGACGGCGATCAAGACGGTCGCCGACGCACACAAGTACGAGAAGATCGCCGTTGCCGAGGGCGAGGCACAAGCAATCACGAACGTCTATGGCGCGATCCACGAGGGCGACCCGACGAACGATCTGATCGCTATCAAGTACCTCGAGGCGCTGCAGGTGATTGCGGACGGCAAGGCGAGCAAGATCTACCTGCCGCTCGAGACGTCTGGGATCCTGGGCAGCATCGGCGGCATCTTCGACCTGTTCCGTTCCGATGGCGGGGACGGCGAGGAGGCCACCGAGAAGGCCGCGACCGGAGACGAGCCCGACGACACTCCTCGCGGGCCAAGAAGGGTGAGACCCGATTACTAGGAGCCCGTCCGGGCAGTCGACTCGCGGGAGCTCATCAGGGCCGGCAACAGGCAAGTCAGCGGCGGACCCCCGGCGTCGAAGGGCCAGGTGGGCATGACTCACCGCCCCGCAGATGTCGGGGGTTGTTCTTCACGGACCACACCTCCCGCAGCATGCAAGGCATACTCCGGGAGGAGAACGGCTTGCCGTGGACCCAACCGCCGTGCGACAGTCTTGCCGGGCGGACGCTGTCTGATCCCTGCGCCGGCAGGCAAGGAGATTAGACATTCATGCGTACCGGGTGGTATCTGTGTTGGTCTTGATATCTATTGTCAACCGAAGAACCAAGCTTTGGAGTAGCCAGTGGGAAAGGGCGATCGACGCACCCGGCGAGGCAAGATCTGGCGATCGACGCATGGCAAGACTCGCCCGCGCAGCGAAGAGCGGGCAGAGGCACGACGGCGCCACGGTCCTAAGCGTTCGCAGATCAAGCAAGATAAGAAGGAGTCCTAGGCGCCTACCGGCGGTTAGACTCCAGGAGTATGTCCTGGTAACGGGTAGGGCGCCGCCGCGTGAGCCGCGGAGGCAGGCCCCTCCGAGTAGCTGGGTACGGGCGACTTGATGCAGCCGTTCTCATTCCTGCATTGTGCAGACGTTCACCTGGGTGCCCCGTTCCGCGGATTGACCAGCGTCTCGCCCGAACTGGGCGCTCACCTCAGGGATGCGCCTGCAGCGGCATTCACCCGCCTTGTCACGGCCGCGGTGGAGCACCAGGTTGCGGGGTTCATCATCGCGGGCGATCTATTCGACGCGGCGGATCGAAACCTGCGTGCTCAAATCAAGCTGCGCGACCAACTCGTTCGTCTCCACGAGGCGGGCATCTCGACTTTTGTCACCGCCGGCAATCACGACCCCATGGGTGGATGGCTTTCGAGCATCCGATATCCGGACTCTGTCCATTTCTTCGGTCCCGAGGTTACGGCACTGCCCCTGCAGCGCGACGGGGAGACCCTGGCCAATGTCTACGGCGTTTCCTTCAACCGTCCAGAGGTCAAGGACAACCTCGCTGTGGAGTTCCCCGTTGAGCCTGAGGGTCCATTCTCCATCGGCGTTCTGCATGCCAGCGTCGGTGACCGCTCGGAGCATGCTCCGTATGCGCCGTGCTCGCTGCAGGATCTCCAATCTCGCCGTTTCGATTATTGGGCTCTCGGCCATGTGCACAAGCGCGAGACTCTGCATGGTGAGCGACCCATCATTCACTACCCCGGCAACCCCCAGGGATTACACATCAATGAGACGGGGCCTCGCGGCGGCACGCTGGTCGAGGTCGCATCCACCGGCACGATCAGCCTGACCCCGATCTGGTCGGACGTTGTTCGCTGGCACCGGTTGCGGACGTCCATAGATGGAATGGAGTCCGTCGACGACCTTCTGGGAGTCTTCAACCAGACGACCAGCGCCATCGTCGGTGAGGCGAGCGAATGCTTGCACATCCTGCGATGGACCCTGACTGGCGGGGGCCCGCTGCATGCCGAGCTTCGACGGCCCGACACCGGACGAGATCTCACCGAAACGCTTCGCGCAGAGTACGCCTCTCCAGCCGAACCCGGGACGGTCTGGCTCGAACGCCTGGATCTCGCAACGCGCGCCGCGCGTAACATGCGGGCGCTGCGAGAACAGCAGGATCTTCTCGGCGACTTCCTGCGCTTGGCGGAGGAGCTCCGATCCTCGCCACCGGCGCCTCCAGACCATGAAATCGGCACCGGCAAGCTATTCGGCCCCGAACCCGAATCCAGCACCGCCGTGCGGGAAGCCGTGGCGATGCTGTTGGAGGATCGTCGCGTGCGCGCTGCCATGGGAGATGATCCTTGGACCATCGCAGATTGGCCCCGCCTCGTTGCAGCGGCCGAGAGCCTCGCGATCAAGTGGCTCTCGAGCGGTGAGGAGTAGCAGGCCGTCATGATCTTCGACCGCGTACATATCGATGGTTTCGGGATCTGGCGAGATCTCGACCTCGAAGAACTGGACCCCGGGCTGAACGTCCTTCTGGCACCCAACGAGGGTGGCAAGACGACCCTGATGACGTTCATCCGTTCGGTCCTGTTCGGTTTCCCCCGGCGTGGAGACCCGCAGCGCTACGAGCCGCTGCGCGGCGGCAAGCACGGCGGACACATCGATCTCAGCGCCGAGGGCGGCCACTATCGGATCACTCGCAGTGCCGATGGCACTTCGTCAGGGTCGATGCAGATCAGCGACAACGAAGGATCGTCACTTCCGGAGAACAAGCTGGCCGATTTGCTGCGCAACACGACCAAAGAACTTTTCGAAAATGTCTTTGCCTTCGGTCTGGCGGAGCTCCAGCGCCTCGACACCCTGCAGAAGGATGAAGTCGCAGGTCACATTTACAGCGCGGGCATGGCAAGTGGAGGCCAGGACCCGATCGGCTTTCGCCAGTGGCTGCGCAAGGAGCGGGACCGTCTGTATCTGCCGAGGGGCCGGAAACAGGCAGTCGCGGAGAAGCTCCTCGAGATCAGCACCCTGCAGAAGGAAATCGATCCACTGCAGCAGCTCCCGGAGGAGCACGCCAGCCTGCTGCAGCAGGGCCGTTCTTTGGGCGAGCGCCTCGCCGAAGTCGATCTGATCATGGCAACGCGACAGTCGCAGCTCGACGCGGCTCGCCGGGCCCAACGCGCTTGGCGTGACTACGAGGACCTGCTGGCGGCGGAGTCGGCGCTCAAAGCACTGGGCGTGCCGTTGGCGGCGGCGGGCGGTGATCCGGCGGACGCCGGGACCGTAGACGCAGGCAGCGGTGAGGGCGAGATGTCGCCGCCGCCCCCGCGGCCAAACACTGAGACGTCGGACCCAGCCGAGCTTCTGCCTCCCTCCCAACGAGCTCTACTGAGGGAGTCCGGCCGCATCCGCACCCTTCTGGCGGCAGCCCCGCGTCTGCGTGAGTTGCGAGCCGCGATCCAGAAAAGCCTCACCGATGCGGACACGGCTCAGTCGGCTCTGCAAACCCATCTCAAGGACCTGGGTGAGGGATGGGACACCGAGCGCATCCGAACGACAACCACCGGCCTCAAGGAACGCGAGAAGATCCGTCAGTTCGCTGAGGATATGCGGCAGGTCGAATCTGAAATCGAGTCTATCTCTGTCCGCGCTGCTGACGCACACGACGCGTACGAGACAATCGTCACGCGGCGGGAACCGGTGAGCCGTGAAGCCGTCATGCTGACCTGGGCCATGGCTGTCGCATTCACTTTCATCAGCGCCGTCGTGGTGCCACCTGTTGCTCGACTGGTGACGACCTCTGCAGTGGGCGCCATTGGCGCAATGACCGGCATCATCGTGATGTGGCTGCGCCATCGCGGTCGCCAGCAGATGCGGGACGAGCGTCTGGCTGCGGCGGACCGGGAAACCACCCTGTGGGCTCAGCACGAGGATGCCCAGAAGTCCTTCGGGGAGATCGAGGACAAGTGGCAGGCCTGGCTGACGAGTCAGGGTCTCGACACCGGCCTTGGCACAGATGGCGCGCTCGATCTCCTCGACCGCATCCGTGAGGCGCAGGAACAGGAACGGAGACACGGAGAATCCTCCGCCAGTGCCGAGAAGGCGACCGGCGAGCTCACAGTCGCATGCGGGCGAGTGAACGCCCTGTTCGAGAGCTTGCGCCGCGACCAGATATCACTGCAGGCCGGGCTTCAGGAGGCAGTCGAGCCTCTGCTCGGTGAGCTCGAAGCGCTGCAGGCCGAGCTCGAGGCCGCCGAGGACCAAGGCATGCGCCTGCGCACGGTCGTCGACCAATATGCCCAGGCACGTGCAGCCTTGCGTGCAGTTTCCGGGGAGGAGGGTCCCGAGGCCCTGCGAACGCGGCTCGAGGATCTCGATCCGGATCAAATCGAGCGACAAGTGCAGGACGCGGAAGTGGAGGTTGCCGCGGCCTCAGCGCGGCGCGATGGCCTGAATGAGCAGCTCGGCGGAGTCAGAGAGCGACGCACGCATCTGGAGGGAGATGCCGAGTTGGCCGATTTGCTGCAGGCTCGAGAGCAGAAGCGCTCGGACCTCGCCGGCCTCCTCGAGAAGTGGGCGGGCTATACGGTCGCAGGCGTTCTCTTCGACTTGGCCAAGCAGGTCTACGAGGAGCAGCGACAACCGGAGGTCCTGAAGCTGGCCAGCCGCTACTTCGAGGCCATGACCAGCGGTAGGTACGCTCGCGTGCTCGCGCCATTGGGTGAAACCCGTCTGGAGGTCGAGGAAAAGAAGGGGGGCCGGCGCAAGGGCCCCGAGGCACTTTCGCGCGGCACGAGCGAGCAGCTTTATCTGGCCATGCGCCTTGCCCTGGCTGCCGTCTATGCTAAGCAAGCTGTTCCTTTGCCACTCGTGGCCGACGATATTCTGGTCAACTTCGACGACACGAGAGCCGTATCGACAGCGACACTGCTGGGTGAATTCGCTGCCCAAGGACACCAGGTTCTCGCCTTTACCTGCCACTCACACCTTGCCGACGTCTTCACCGCACAGGTGCCCGGGGCCAAGCTCATCCAGCTTCCCAAACCCGTCTAGCAGTCGGATACACCTTGCCGGTTTTTACCGGCGCTTCGGCCGTGGTGAAAGTGTGGTGGGTCTGGGAAGTGGGAGTTGCGTCGGCATGTCCACCAATGAAAACTGGCCTTTCGAATCCGAAACCCCCAGTGCCGTCTTCTTCGACCTCGATGACACCTTGATCGACACGGCCGGACAGCTCGTCGAGCCGGCTTTGGAGGACGCTGCGGACGCAATGCTACGCGCGGGCTTGGGAGCCGATCGGGCCGAGCTCATCAACTTCCTGCGGACCAAGGCCCGTGCCGCACAGGGGGGGAATTACTTCGCTGCTGCCGTGGAGCGATTCAAACAGGGCTCTGCCGACTCCTCACTGTCGTGTGTGGCACTGGAGGGACGGACTGCCTTTTTCGCTGCAGCTGTTCCTGATCTCGAACCTCTGCCGGGCAGTCATCACCTGCTGCATGAGCTGCGCGAACGAGGCTGCCGCGTTTTCTTGATAACGGCGGGCAATCCGAAGACACAGCGCAAGAAGATAGATCGACTAGGCTTCACTGAAGCCTTCGACGCCATCGTCTACGTGAATTCCCTGGATGGTGAAACGAAGTTGCCGGCATTCCAGAAGCTCCTCGCTCGCTTTGCCTTTGATCCTTCCGGCTGCCTGTGTGTCGGTGACCGTGTTGTCGGCGAGATTCGAGATGCCAACAGCCTCGGTATGTGGACGGTGCGAATACGCGGAGGCGAGTTTGCCGCCGTGGAGCCGTCGCACCCGAACGAGGTGCCCGACTTTACCGTCGCAGACTTGCGCGAGCTCGCGGCTCTGCTGGGCATTGATCCATTGCGCCCGCGCAGCCGCGACCCGTTGAGAAACCCGGGCT
>JAUWTE010000470.1 GCA_030609765.1 Acidobacteriota bacterium | reverse complement strand
GAGGAGCTGATGATCGGGATCCTCGCTGACGGGCACTGCCTTCTGATCGGCGTGCCGGGCCTCGCCAAGACGCTGATGGTGAGCACGCTCGCGGGCGTCCTCGACCTCTCCTTCAAACGCATCCAGTTCACGCCCGACCTGATGCCGTCCGACATCACCGGCACCGACATCATTCAGGCGAACCCCGAGACGGGAAAGCGCGACCTCGTATTCAAGGCGGGACCGGTCTTCTCCAACATCGTGCTGGCCGACGAGATCAACCGCACACCCCCCAAGACCCAGGCGGCGTTGCTGGAGGCGATGCAGGAACACCGGGTCACGGTTCAAGGTCACACCTACGAGCTCACCGAGCCCTGTTTCGTTGTCGCCACACAGAACCCGATCGAGCTCGAGGGGACTTATCCGCTCCCCGAGGCGCAGCTCGACCGCTTCATGTTCGACATCGTGATCAACCACCTTCCCGAGGACGAGGAGATCGAGGTCGTCAGCACGACAACGTCACTGCAGGATATCGAGTTCGAGCGTGCTATAACCGGACCCGACATCGTCGCTTTCCAGCGCCTGATCCGGCGTGTGCCGGTATCCGACTCGGTCATGCACTACGCTGTCGACCTGGTGCGCCGCAGCCGCCCCGAGCATCCTGACGCCCCCGCTTTCATCAAGGAATGGGTCGACTACGGAGCCAGCGTGCGCGCCGCGCAGTACCTGATCCTCGGCGGCAAGACGCGGGCCCTGCTGCAGGGCCGATACCACGTCAGCTTCGATGACATTCAGGCGCTTGCCAGACCCGTACTGCGGCACCGCATCCTCACCAATTTTCATGCCGAGTCGGAGCGCGTCACGTCCGACCAGATCACCGAGCAACTGCTCGAGGCCGTGCCTCTTCCGCAGTCGCGAATGTAGGGAAGTGATGTTCGCTGAATCACGCCAACAGAGGCAGCCGGGGGCTCGATTCCTCGACCCCAAAGTGCTGAGCCGTATCGACTCGCTCGACCTGCTCGCTCGCACGGTGGTCGAGGGGTTTATCAACGGCCTGCACCGGTCGCCGTATCTGGGAGCCTCTGTCGATTTCGCCGAGCATCGACCGTACATGCCGGGTGATGACATCCGGCAACTCGACTGGCGCCTCTTTCTCCGTACCGATCGCTTCTACGTCAAGCAGTTCGAGGCGGAATCGAACGCTAACTTCTCCTGCATTCTGGATGTTTCGAAGTCGATGGCGTACTCCAGCCACGGTATTTCGAAGCTCGACTACGGCCGCTACCTGGCCGCTTGCCTAACCTACTTCGCACATCGGCAGCGCGACCGGGTCGGGCTGATCACCTACAACGACAGCGTCCTCGAGTACGTGCCGCCCTCCGCGAAACACCTCAATGTGGTGCTTCACGCCATCGACAGAGCCGCAGCCGGGGGAACGAGCGATATTGTGGGTCCCATCCGCACTGCTACCGAAGCATCGCGCGGGCGCGGCATCATGGCGTTGATCTCCGATCTCTACGAATCGCCGCAGACCGTACTCGATGCCCTCAACCTGCTGCGCTACCGAGGCCACGACCTGATCGTCTTCCACCTGCTCGATCCTGCTGAAATCGAGTTCGATTTCGATGAGGCCGCTACCTACAAGGATCTCGAAACGGGCGAGGCGATTCCGGTGGTGCCCAGCCGCCTGCGAGAGGAATATCGGAGGCTCGTCAGGGAGCACACTGAAGCGCTCTCCAAACTGCTCGGGGATCACCGAATCGATTACGCCCTGTTCGATACCTCTCAACCCCTCGACCATGCTCTGTTCCGCTACCTGACGCGGCGACAGAAGCTCGTGCAGGTGCGCTGATGGGTCTGAGCTTCCTGGCACCGGCGTTCTTCGCGGGGCTTCTGGCCTTGGCCATTCCCCTGCTCATCCACTTGTCGTACCGGCAGAAATCCACGGTCATCGAGTTCCCTTCCCTCATGTTTCTGCAGAAGGTGCCATTCCGCTCGATGAAGAGGCAGAAGATCCGTCACTGGCTGCTCTTTCTCATGCGGTGTACGGCAATAGGCCTCCTGGTCATGGCCTTCGCGCGCCCCTTCATCGATCAGCCGGGCGTGGCTGCGGCCATGGCCGCCAGCGACCGGGACGTGGTTTTGCTTCTCGATAACAGCTTTAGCATGAGCTACGGCGACCGCTGGCAGCGTGGCAAGCAGGCCGCGCTCGACGTTCTGGAGTCTCTTGGTGGCGCTGATCGGGCTTCTCTGATCGTCTTTTCCGACACCGCCCGGCTGCTCGTCCGTTCCACCTCGGAGATGGGCGTTCTGAGCGGGGCACTCGAGGCGACCGAGATCAGCTCACGCCGCACCCGCTATGCCCCGGCATTCCGCATGGCCCAGCAACTCCTCGACGACACCGAGCTGCCGAATCGTGAGGTCGTGCTCATCAGTGATTTCCAGAAGGCCGGCTGGGATCCTCAGAACGAGGTCCGCCTGCCGCCAGGAACCTCGTTCCGCAGCATCGACCTGTCTGACGATCAGGCCGAGAACCTGGCGATCTCCGGCCTCACGCTTCAACGTCAATACGACGGTGGAACGGAGTCCATCCTCGTTGCCGCGCGGGTCACCAATCAAGGCGAAGATCAGTATTCCGGACTGGACGTTTCGCTCGAGCTCGATGGCCAGATGCGGGAGACGCGCACCCTGGACCTGCCTCCCAACAACGCCATCACGGTGCCCTTCGATCCCGTCCCGATCGGCGACGAGATCGTCCGCGGCACGCTGCGCGCGGGCACGGATGGACTCGAGGTCGACAACACCTTTCATTTCGTCATTCAGCCGGGCCAGGCGTTGTCGTTGTTGATCATCGAGCCCGATCGCGCCTCGAGCACAGACAGCCTTTTCCTTCGCCGCGCTCTCGAAATCGGCAGCCGGCCACTCTTCAGGGTCACGATCCGGCGAAGCTCGGAGCTGCAGCCCAGTGATCTCGAGGACGTCTCGGTGGTATTCATCAATGACGCCCCCTACCCCGACGGATCCCTGGGGCGTGCTTTGCGCGAGCTGGTCGACTCGGGTGGAGGACTGATCGTTGCCCTCGGTGAGCTATCGGATCCTGAATCTTGGCAGAGCGACTCGGCCGCGGATCTCATTCCTGTTTTCGGCGATGCTGTCGATCGCAATACCGAACTCGGCGGAACCTTGGCGAGCTTCGACGTGAACCACCCCGTTTTCGAGGTATTCAAGACACCCCGAAGCGGTGATTTTACCTCCAGCACGTTCTATCGCTATCGCGGCCTGCAGCTTGGGCCACCAGATACCATCCTGGCCAGCTTCGACGATGGCGCTGTGGCGATTTCAGAGCGCTCGGTGGGCGATG
>JAUWTE010000152.1 GCA_030609765.1 Acidobacteriota bacterium | reverse complement strand
GCATTCTCGAGATCGGGATCGGGGGAGACTCTGCCGACGTCGTGAGGGAATACGTCTACCCGGTGGAGCCGCTCATGGTGCCCGACGATTTCGAGCCTGTCGCCGGCGATAACGGTCTGGTCGAGCTTCTGGCGCTCAGTAACACCGAGTTGCTCGCCCTCGAGCGCAACTTCGTTCAAGGCGGCACGCCGGAGGCGCCGCAGCGTAGAAATGTGATCAGGATCTTTCGCGTGTCGCTGCAAGATGCCACAGATGTGTCGGAGATCTTCTCGTTGACCGATGCATCAGGGCTCGTGCCGGTCGAAAAAGAGCTGATAATCGACTTCGACGAGATCACCTCGGGGCTGAGCCCCGAGCATCCGGAGCTCGACAACTTCGAAGGATTTTGCTGGGGGCCAACGCTGCCGGATGGCAACCCCAGCTTGATCGTCGTCAGCGACAACAACTTCAACCCCTGGCAAAGAACCTCCTTCCTCCTCTTCCGTATTCGCACCGATTGAGAGCCTGCCATGCTCGAACGATTCTTCGGTCTGAGCTCGCGAGGTACCACGGTTCCCACGGAGATCCGCGCCGGCGTCGTCACTTTCATGACGATGTCGTACGTGATCTTCGTACAGCGCGCGGTTCTCGGAGGGCCGCCACCGCAGGGCGCCGGCATGGACCCGGGGGCGGTGGTAGTGGTCACTTGCTTGGCCTCCGCGCTGGCCTGCTTCGTCATGGGATTGGTGGCCAACTACCCCATCGCCCTCGCCCCCGTGATGGGAGAGAACTTCTTTTTCGTCACCGTCGCCGGCATGACCGTCGCGGGTCAAGTGGTCGGTTGGCGCGTCGCCCTCACCGCTACGTTCATCTCCGGAGCGCTCTTTCTCGTGCTCTCGGTTTTCCACATTCGTGAGGCCATCTTCGATGCCATCCCGGTGAGCCTGAAGTACGCCATCTCGGTGGGGATCGGCTTGTTCATCGCCTTCATCGGATTGCAGAGAGCGGGCGTGATCGTAGGCGATCCGCTGAGCCAGGTGAGACTCGGCCCTCTGGATCGCCCCGAGACGTTGTTGGCGCTGTTCGGGCTCCTGGTCACCGCGGTTTTGTGGGCGCGCGAAGTGAGGGGGGCCTTCTTTCTGGGCATCGCCATCACCACGGCGGCCGGCCTTGGCTTCGGTCTGGTCACCTTTCACGGAATCGCCAGCGTTCCTCCATCGATCGCGCCCATCGCCTTCCAGCTCGATTTCGGACGCACTCTGAACCTGGCGATGATGCCGATCGTCCTGATCTTTCTGTTCATGGTTTTGTTCGACACCATTGGGACGTTGGTAGGAGTCGGGGACCAGGCCGGCCTGATGAAGGACGGCAAGCTGGAGCGCGCCGGAAAGGCCTTGTTCGCCGATGCCGTGGGCACGACCGCCGGGGCGGCGATGGGCAGCTCTACGGTCTCCAGCTACATTGAAAGCGCGGCGGGCGTGGCCGAAGGAGGTCGCACGGGGCTGACGGCGATTGTATCGGGCGTCATGTTCCTGCTGGCGATTTTGTTCACTCCTCTCGTCGAGATGATCGGCGGCGGCAATATGGTGACGCACACCCTCGAGCTCGGCGGCCAGAGCCTCGATGTACAGATTCTGTTACTGCCCGTGCTGGCGCCCGTCATGGTTCTGGTCGGCTGCCTGATGGTTTCGGGAGTGCGCAAGATCGAGTGGTCCGACCCAACCGAAGCGCTTCCTGCCTTCCTGGTGATCATCGGCATGCCGCTGACCTACAACATCGCCAACGGGTTCGCCCTGGGGTTTGTCAGCTATCCGCTCATGAAGCTCGCCGCCGGGCGTGGCCGCGAGGTGTCAGCGATCGTCTACGTGCTTGGCGGCATCTTTCTGCTCTACTTCATTTTTCTTCTACACTGACCCCGCCTGACATCAACGAAAAACAGCATCAATGAACCCGAGCGGCGGCAACGATCGTCGACGCAATCAGGAGGAGCTGAAGGCACATGGGATACCAAGAACGCGGGACTTCTCCTTGGGTGTATATAGGCATCGGCTGTTTGGCCGCCGTGCTGCTTCTTGTCGCCGTCGTCGTCGGGGTTGGGTACGTCGGCTACCGGACCGTGCGCGGAACGCTCGAATCGATGGAGGATCCCGTGGCCCGCGCCGACGCTGCCATGAGGATCCTGGGAGCAGACGAGCTCCCGGATGGCTACTATCCGATGGTCGGAATGTCGATTCCGTTCATTTTCCAGACGGCTATATTGTCCGACCAGCCTCCCGATGAGACCGGCGGCGTGCCCGGCTTCAGGGAGCGTGGCTTCATCTACGTGAAGACCCTCCGCATCGGCGAGCAAGAGCAGGAGTTGCGCGATTTCTTCGATGGCAAGATCGAGGACCCGGAAGCCCTGCGCGAGTTTTCGATCGACCTCGATGTCGAGGAAATGCTCGGCCGTGGCACCTTCGAGGAGGACGACCGGACGCTGAGATGGGCCGCCTATCGCGGAGAGGTCGCGGCCGACCAGCCCGGAGGCGGCCCGAGAGAAGGCAGGAGAGGAGGCCGGCAGCGCCAGCAAGGCCTCAACGCCCTGGTGCTGATCGAGTGCCCGAATGACGAGCGGCTGCGGTTCGGCATCTGGTTCGGCCCCGATCCCGACCCGGAGGCACAGGCCGGCAGCCCTGCCCTGCTCGGCACCCCGGCTGATAGCGCCGCGATCCAGGCATTCATGAGTCACTTCGACGTCTGCAAATAGAACCCGGAGGTCACGATGCTTCGCACGAGACACCTGACGCTGTTGACGATCGCCGCCGTAGTGGCGGTGGTCGCGTTGGCCGGCACTGCTCCCGCGGTATCGCCCGCGGTGGGCACCGCTTCCACGACGCCTGCCCGCCAAGCGGGAACGCGCGCGTTGACTCCTTTGGACGTGGCACGCATCCGCACCGCCGGCGAGATTGCTATCAGCCCCGACGGCTCACAGATTGCTTTCACGCTCAGCGTCCCGCGGGAGCCCGGGAGCGAGAACAATGGCCCCGCGTGGTCCGAGCTTCATCTCGTGAGCTTCGATGGTTCCGATCATCGCCCCTTCGTGACCGGCGAGGTCAATGTTACGCACGTCCGCTGGAGCCCTGATGGCGAGTACGTCACGTACGCGGCACGCCGCGAGGGCGACGACGCCACGGCGATCTACGTGATTCCCGCGACGGGCGGGGAGTCGCGCCGCCTGGTGCACTATCCGACAAGCGTCTCGAACTTCGAGTGGCGCCCCGATGGTAAGGCGGTCGGCTTCATCGCCAGAGAGCCGGTCGACAAGGAATTGCAGGCGCTGCGGGCGCAGGGCTTCAACCAAGAGGTCTACGAAGAGGACAACACGGCCCGCCGGATTGTCGTGGTCGAGTTGCCGGACGGGCCCTCCGGGGAAGCCGAGGAGCCGCGGGTGATCGACGGAATCGCGGGGCACCCGTACGGCATTGCCTGGTCTCCCGAGGGCGACCGCTTCGTCGTCGACCCGGCCCCTACCCCCCTCGTTGATGACCAGTACATGTTCCGCCGGTTGCACATCATCGGCGCGGCGAGCGGCAGCACTCAGGGCAAGATTGACAACCCAGGCAAGCTGGGTCAGTTTGGCTGGTCTCCGGACGGCACCTCGGTAGTGGTGATTTCCGGGGTCGATATCAACGATCCGATGCAGGGACGTCTGATGGTGGTCTCCACCGAGGGCGAGCAGTTGCGTGACATCCTGCCCGGGCTGGCGGGCCACATTGCCCATTTCGAATTCACCCCCGACGGAAACATCGTCTATCTGGCGAATATCGGGGTTGGAGCCCAGCTTGGCCGCGTGGCGCCGGACGGCAGCCATGCCGAGGTTCTTTTTCGCAGCTCGGAGCTGGTGATCGATGCCTTCAGCCTGGATGCCAGCGGTCGCCAGATCGCCCTCGTCGCTGAGTCCCCTACCATGCCGCGCGAGGTGTTCGCGCTCAGCCTCGATGCGCCCAACGAGCCCCAGCGCCTGACCGACTCCAACCCCTGGCTGGCGGAAATCGGCTTTGCCGAGCAGGAGATCCTTCGCTGGAACGCCCAGGACGGACGCGAGATCGAAGGATTGCTGATTCACCCGATCGAGCGGGCGGAGGGTGAGCGCGTTCCCACGATCGTGGTTGCACACGGCGGGCCGGAGTCGCATTACAAGAACGGCTGGCTCACCGGATATTCCTCACCTGGCCAGATGGCAGCCGCGCGCGGCTACGCGGTCTTCTACCCCAACTACCGTGGCAGCACGGGCCGCGGGGTGGAGTTCACCAAGGCTCACCAGGGCGATGGCGGCGGGGCCGAGTTCGACGACGTGCTGGCGGGTGTCGACTACCTGATCGAGCGCGGCATCGCTGACCCCGACCGGGTCGGCATCACCGGAGCCTCCTATGGCGGCTATTTCACCGCCTGGGGGTCGACGCGCCACAGCGAGCGCTTTGCCGCGGGCGTCATGTTCGTTGGCATCAGCGACCAGCTCTCGAAGACGGGCACCAGCGACATCCCCAACGAGCTCGAGCTGGTGCATTGGCTGACGACGCCCTACGAGAACCTCGATCTGTTCCTGGAGCGCAGCCCCGTTCTTTACATCGACAGGGCGCAGACACCGTTGCTGATTCTGCACGGCAAGGACGACCCGCGGGTCAACCCTGGTCAGTCACGCGAGCTGCACCGCGCCCTGAAGCTGAAGGGGGATGTGCCGGTGCGACTGATCCTCTACCCGGGCGAGGGTCACGGCAATGCTCGTGCCGCCGCACGCTACGACTACAGCCTCCGCATGCTGCGGTGGTTCGACCACTTCCTGAAGGAAGGCGGAACCGAGCCGCCGCCGTGGCGCCTCGACTACGGGCTGGAGAAGAAATAGAAGATCGGCCGGCGCTGCTAGCCCGGACTTCTCAACGGGTTGCGGCAGCGCCGGCCGGGCCGATCGAGGGATTGGTGACAGACCTGCGCGCCTACTGGATGATGCGGGCCTCGATGACGTAGTCCATCTCGGGAAAGTCGCGCTCGAGGTAGGCGTTACCTTCCTGCTGGATCTTCCACTGTTCGGGACCGTTGCCCTGTGGTGCGCCTTCCCCGTACCCCTTGTAGAGGCTGTCGACAACATCCATGCCCTCGACCACCTCGCCGAAAGCCGAGAAGCCCGAGCTGTCGAGGTAGGCGTTGTCTTTGAAGTTGAGGAAGACCTGGGTCGTGCGCGAGTTGGGTCCGCCCATTGCGTAGGTGATCGTGCCGCGCACGTTGCCCTGGACGACGGGATCGTCGGGAATCGTCGCCCCAGACCACGCCGCCGAGATCTCCGGGTCGCCATGGATGCCCCACTGGGCGATGAAGTCCTGCAGCACGCGGAAGAAGCGGGTGCCGTCGTAGTAGTTGTTGCTGACCAGGTTGTAGAAGCGGTCGGCACCTGCCGGAGCCCATTCCCTGTGCACCTCAACGACGAAATCGCCGGCGCTCGTGCGGAAGCCGACACGGTAGGTGTCGGGGGCTTGCTGGTTCATCTCAGGGTGTGATGGGTTGTGCAACGGTGAGCCTCCTTCTTCGACGGCGTCGGGCTGTGTGGTACCTGCTGGTGGGACGGCCGACTCTCCACCCTCGGCCGGCGCGTTCGCCGACTCGTCGGTTGCCGGAGTCTCTTCACCGGAGCCACATCCGACCACAGCAAGTGCCAATATCAGCATCAGCGAAAATGCCAAGTAGCCTGCGCTTCGTCTCATGGTTTTGTTCATCTCCTCGTGGGGTGACCAACAGGGGCCAGATCATGGCCCAGGGGGTACTCACAATCAAGCTAGCCTGGATTTCTCACTGGGTCGTGAAGCGAGAGCGGACGCGAGGGGCGCAGGGTGTAGAGGAGCTCCGGGAGGTGCCGTTACGGACGTCGGTGTTGAGAATATGCTGCTCGGACAGCAAACTCATCGCCGGAAGCCAACCCGAAATCAGCCCCAGTGGAGGAGTCCATGAGAGCCCGTACGATCGTCCCGATACTGCTGTTCGTCCTTATCGCCAGCGCGCCCGCGGTCTTGTCGTCCAACCCGCTGGCCCAGGATGCAGATCCCTCTCTCCTCACTCTCGAGCGCATCTTCAGCTCCCGGGAATTCGCCAGCGAGAGGTTCGGCCCGGCCCGTTGGCTGGAGGACGGCTCCGGCTACACGACGGTGGAGACCTCCGCGACCGTCGAAGGGGGTGACGATATCGTGCGCTACGATCCCGCAACCGGAGCGCGCGAGATCCTGGTTCCCTCGGCTCGGCTCATCCCCCCAGATGCGTCCGCTCCGCTCGGCATCGACGATTACCGCTGGTCGACAGACGGCAGCAAGCTCTTGCTGTACACCAACTCGCAGCGGGTCTGGCGACAGAATACTCGTGGCGATTACTGGGTAATCGATTTGACGGACTGGAGCATGTTCCAGATCGGCGGCCATGCCGCGCCGGCCACGCTGATGTTCGCCAAGTTCTCTCCCGACAGCCGGCTGGTCGGCTACGTGCAGGGGAACAATATCTACGTCGAGGACCTGGCGAGGCATGAAATTGTTGCGCTCACGGAGGACGGCTCGGTCACGATCATCAACGGCACCTTCGATTGGGTTTACGAAGAGGAATTCGGCCTGCGCGACGGCTTCCGCTGGAGTCCCGACAGTCGCCACATCGCCTACTGGCAGCTCGACAGCGAGGGCGTTCGTGACTTCTACCTGATCAACAACACCGATTCGCTGTACCCGGAGATCATTCCGATCCCGTACCCCAAGGCCGGGGAGAAAAACTCCTCCAGCCGTCTCGGTGTGGTCGGCGCCGAGGGCGGGCCGACGCGCTGGTTCGAGCTGCAGGGCGACCCGCGCAACACCTACCTGGCCCGTATGGACTGGGCCGCGTCATCCGAGCAGATCATCTTCCAGCATCTCAACCGAAAGCAGAACACCAACTGGGTGATGCTCGGCAACGTGATGACCGGGGAGGCAGAAACGGTCTTCACCGATAGCGACGACGCCTGGCTCGACGTCGTCGATGACCTCGTGTGGCTGCCCGGTGGCGAGCATTTCACCTGGGTCAGCGAGCGCGACGGCTGGCAGCACGTGTTCCTCGTGTCACGATCGGGCGACGATGTCCGGCTCGTCACACCGGAACCGTTCGATGTCATCAGTATCGAGACCATCGACACCGCAGGTGGCTGGCTCTACTACATCGCCTCTCCGGATGACGCCGCCCAGCGCTATTTGTTTCGGCGACCTCTCGAT
>JAUWTE010000343.1 GCA_030609765.1 Acidobacteriota bacterium | reverse complement strand
GCCCAGCCCTACTCCCGCGAGCCGCCGATACCTCGGTCCTTGCCCCCCTTGCACTCAATCGCTTCACGACCCGGTGAAAAGCTCAGTGGAAAGCTCGGGCCAGCCCTTGCCTTCCGGCGAGTCGCGGGCGCACAAGCGCAATGGCAGGAGATGGTAGCTGCGTACTGCGCTTCGTCCGGGCGGTTGGCAGGTTAGGCGGTACCCAGGGCCTCCTCAGGGGGTGTTCGACCGGATGGAGCGAGGGAAGGCGGCACGCAGGGGCACTCAGGGGGAGTTCACTCGGATGGAGCGAGGGAGGGCGGCACTCAGGGCCTGTTCAGGGGGCGTTCACCCGGATAGGGCGAGCGTAAGCGAGTAGCCCCCTGAACAGGCCCTGAGTGTCGCTCTCCCGGCGGCTACGCGATTTACCTGGCCAGCAGCAAGCTAATGCCATCAAGACCATCCGGAACGGGAACCCCGAGAAGCTCCAGAATGGTCGGCCCCAGGTCCCCGATATAGGCGTTGCCGCGCAGATCCCCGATCGAGCTGAAGAGAATCCCCTGCACGAGCTCGGGGTCGACGGAGGCGTGGTCCGCGCTCCAGTTGCTCGTATTCACCGTCACGACCGAGGCCTCGAGTCCACCGAGCGTGTCCTCCCAGCCGACTCTGAAGGGGGCGCGATTGGCGGCACGCAGGTCAGGAGTAACGAGCGGGTCGTAGAGGCGATAGATCTGTTGCCGGCCATAGACCCGATGGACCGGCTGAAGGCCGGTCACCGGGTCCTCCCAGGCTTCCATTGCGATGGTTATTTCGGCAGCGAGCGAGTCGTACTCATTGCCCGGCCGGACGATCCCCAGAGGTTCCCGCCCGGCGACGTTCAAGTAGATGGCTCCGAGGCCGAGCGCATAGGCGCGGGTCTTCGACCAGTCGACGTCAGCGAACAGCGTCGATCCGCTGAATCCCGGTTCGCCAGGGCCGGGAACACCCTCCCTGAGGGCCATGTATCCGTTCTGCAACAGCCAGGTATTGATGTTGAACGAGTAGCGGTAACTGGCGAAGCCGTGATCTGAAAGCACCATCAGCCGGTCTTCGGGCTGTAGTTGCGCTCGCGCGTCGCCGACGATCTCGTCCATGGTCAAATAGGTCTGACGAATGGCATCGCCGTGTTGCTCAGCCAGCGTTGCATCGTGCCGCGGATGCTCGGGATCGATGAATCGCCACAGTACGTGCGCGACGCGATCCGTGAACATGAAGACCTGAATGTGCAGATCCCAGTCATCGTCCTCGAGCCAACCGCGCATCATGCGACGGTACTGCTCGACGGTGAACTGCACGTCCTCGAGAAAGTAGCTTTCATCCAGGAGCTTGTCGCTGATCGTCCACGTATCGAGGGCCCAGCCCATGGTCTTGTAGAGACCGAAGCGCTCTGTCAATCGACCGCCGAGGTCGGCGGGCGCGGTGAAACCCAGTGTCTTGCTTTCGGCGGGATGGAAGTTGATGGGGGAGAGGTAGAGGTTGAGGTCCGGGGTCACGCTGTGCAGGTAGAAGCGCCCGATGCCACGGACGCGCAGGAAGGAGTTGGAGGGAAAGGAAAACGTTTGCCAGTCACTCCACTCGCCGACGTGCAGGCGCAACTGCTCGCCGTTGGGCAAGCCGATCTCGACAGCCGCCTCTGTCGGGAGCCAGCCGATCGACAACGGCAGGTTGATTCGCGCCGGGACGTCTGCCGCCAGGGACTGTGGGGACCGGCTTCTGCCGACCAGCATCTGGTTCGCCGGTCCCGGGATTTCCGCCTCCATGGGATCCTCGCGAGGGTCGGGCTTGATGATCTCCACGGTCAGCCGCGAGTCTCCCGCTCGCAGCCGTGGGTCAGTCGTATAGAGAGATGGCCTGCCAACCAGGCCGCGAATATCGGGAACCCCGAGGCCCGAGAGGACCTCTCCCGCCGCGATGGGGACTGCCGGGAATGTGACCGGCACCCTGACAACGCGGGCGCGCACGCCCTGATCGGCGGCGATCTCCCAGAAAGGCGTGCCAACGCGCGGGTTGATCGGAACGGAGCGCTCGAGCGGCAGGACGCGTGAGCTGAACGATGAGCCGGCGATTCCACCGACCATGGCGACAACGAAAACGAGCAGCGCTGCTAGCGCACCCGCGCCGTGCCGGAGAGTCTGGACCGGGCGCCGGCCGCGGCGCAAACGGCGCACTACCAGGAACAGCATGGCCAGAAGGGCGCCGAGAGCCGTTCCTGCAGCGAGCCCGAAAGCTTGACCTCGCAGGCCGAATACCTTGAACGGCTCGAGGCCCTCGGCCGTCATGGACATATCAACCGTGTAGGTCTGCGCCGGCCGCTTCAAGAAATCCATGATCTGCGTGCGGCCGGGGTTGAGGCCCGTGGAGAAGGTCGCCCAGGAGACCGGCGTTTGTGCCGGATTCGTTGGCATCAGAGGCTGATAGCTGCCCTCGGCCGCCAGCGCCGCGAGATTCGGTAGCTCCCCGTTGGCCTTCATGTCATCGACGATGGTGTGGTCGGCGCCGTCGAAGCCAAGGATCACGAGGCGACCGCGCACCGGGGCCTGTGCCGTAGTGTCAGATACCGTCGCCAGCGCCACGAGGGCGACTAGGGCGACTAGGGCCATGGCAATTCCCCAGCGGCGTGGGCGGGTGCCATTCGGAGCTATATCACCGTGGGTATCGGGCAGGGCAGGAAACGAGCTTCGGCCTCGGCTCGACATATGCAAGGGACTCTCTCGCAGCGCGGGTGGTTGCAGGGTGTGCCTAAAGGTGGCTGCAGGGACGACTACGAGCTCGCGAAGGATGCTAGCATGCTGCCCCATGTCCGACTATGGATGGCTCTCGATCCTACCGCCTGTTCTGGCCATCGCCATGGCGTTGCGGACCCGCCAGGTTTACATGTCGCTCTTCGGCGGCATCCTGCTCGGTACAACGATGCTGGCGGGCTGGAATTTGCTCGCCGGCATGGCCCTCGCCATCGAACAAGTGGTGCTCGTGCTCAACGATCACGACAACGCCGAGGTCCTGCTGTTCACGCTGATCGTCGGCGCTCTGATCGTCTTGATGCGTGAATCGGGTGGCGTGAACGGTTTCGCCAATTGGATGGTGGCGCGTGGCTGGGTTCGAGGACCGGTCTCGGCACAGCTCATCTCGATTTTCGTCGGTGTCAGCATCTTCATCGAATCGAACATCACCTGCCTGATCACGGGCGCGGTGTCACGGCCGCTTTACGATCGAGTGAAGCTGTCGCGGGCGAAGCTCGCCTACATGTGTGATTCGACCTCAGCGCCCATATGCATTCTCATTCCTCTGAATGCCTGGGGCGCCTACGTTCTCGTGCTGCTGGCCGCGGAGGGTGTGGAGAATCCGGTGCGCACATTGATCGCCGCGGTGCCGCTCAACTTCTATGCCCTCAGTGCGCTGGCGATTGTTTTTATCGTAGCGCTGGCTGGGTGGAACATCGGCCCCATGCGACGGTCCGAGGAGGCGGCTCTGCAGGGGTTCTCCGGGGCGCTGGTGAGCGATGAAGAGTCCCTGAGCGATGCCCTGCGGGACGGCGTCGACGGAAGCCGCGATCCACTGCCCGAACGAGCGATCAATCTGGTTCTACCGGTTGTCGTTACGGTTCTGTTCATGCCGCTCTCGCTGTGGATCACCGGCGACGGCGACATCCTGGCCGGTGCTGGCTCGACCTCGGTGCTGTGGTCGGTGTCGGCCGGTGTGGCCGTGGCCATGATCTCCTACCGCCTGCAAGGACTTTTTGATTTCGGCGAGCTCACGGAGCTGACGATCAAGGGCTTCAGGGAGCTCGTCGGGCTGGCCGCAATTCTCGCCTTGGCCTTGGCCCTGGGAGGGGTGTGCCGCGCGCTAGGCACCGGGCCGTGGGTGGCCCACAGCGTGGCTCCATTCATTACCCCGGCGACGGTCGCGCCGCTGATCTTTCTGACCGGTGCCGTGGTCGCATTCTCGACCGGCTCCTCGTGGGGCACCTTCGCGATTTTGTTCCCGATCGCCATCCCCATGGCCAGTGCCGTGGGTGCATCGGTGGCTCTGACCACCGCCGCCGTCATGGGAGGAGGTGTGTTCGGAGATCACTGCTCTCCCATCTCGGATACCACGGTGATTTCCTCCCTTTCGGCTGGCGTGGACCATATCGAGCACGTGGTGACGCAGATTCCCTATGCCCTGATCGGTGGAGTTGCGGCCACGCTGCTCTACTTCCTTGCCGGCGTGCTGCTCGGCTGATCGTCGTGAGAGGCGAAAGTGACATGACTGGCACGCCAGCGGATCTCGAGGTCGTAACCCTCGGCAACGGGCTCGAGGTCCTCGTGCGACCGATCCACACCGTTCCGCTGGTATCCGTCTGGTGCTGGTATCACGTCGGCTCCAAGGACGAGGTGCCCGGCATCACCGGGGCCTCGCACTGGGTCGAGCACATGAACTTCAAGGGTACGCGCGGTATCTCGCGCGAAGACCTGAAGGTATGG
>JAUWTE010000095.1 GCA_030609765.1 Acidobacteriota bacterium | reverse complement strand
GACGAAGCGCGCGTTATGGCGGATGACGCGGAAGTCATCGGAGTCTTTGCGCCGTATGGCGGCCTGCCGGTAGGCGCGGAACCGCGCGATCTCGCGGTCTTTCCAGGCAACGATTTGTGCCAGGTAGGCCTCCGGCCGCAGCGGCTCGACCCTCAACCAGCCGTGAGCCCGGGCATGGTGCATGGTATCGATGGCCTCGAACATGGCCTTTGACGGCATGCACCCCTGGTTCACACAGAGTGACGCCTGATCGGCATTGTCACCCATGAAGAAGAGGACACGAGCGCCCAGCTTTGCTGCGGTGCGGGCCGCGGTGAAGCCCGCGGACCCACCACCCAACACGGCGACAGTCTTACGGTCCATCAGAAACCCCTTCTCTATCAAACCACCAGCAGCACTTTGCCCATGTTACGGCGCTCGTGGATAAAACGGTGTGCCTCGGCTGCGCCGACCGCGGTGAGGGGGAAGGACTCCGAGATGATCGGTTGCAGCCGCCCGTCCATGACCATCTCCAGGATCTGCTTGAACGCTTCGGCCACCATATATTCCTTGCCCTCGAGTAGCGCCAGGTGGAAGCCGAACACGCCTGTGTTACTGCCGATCATCTGAATGGGATTGAACCGCGGCGTCTGGCGCCAGGCTCGCCAGGCGCGCAGCGGGTTGCGGTTCGCTGTAGGCGCGGCTTCGAACATCCCGTACGAGATCAGTCGTCCCAATGGAGCGAGCAGCTTGTATCCCTCGAGCGTGGTTTTGCCGCCCACCGCGTCGAGTATCACGTCGAGGCTCCGCTTACCCGATATGCGCCGGATCTCCTCGGCGAAGTCGCTGGCGCGATAGTTGATTGGGTGGTGTACTCCGAGGTCGCGCAAAAGCTCGAGCTTCTCGTCCGAGCTCGCCGTGGCGAAGATCTCGGCCCCGTCTTCCCGGGCGAGCTGAACGGCGGCCGTGCCGACACCACCGGCGCCGTTGTGAACGAGCACGCGCTCGCCGCTGCGCAGGTTGCCCATGGTCTTGAGGCAGAACCAGGCGGTCAGATAGTTGACGGGAATTGATGCCGCGACGACCAGATCGAGGTCGGAGGGCACAGGAAGGACGGCGATCTGCGGAGCGCAAACCTCTTCCGCATAGCCGCCGAAGCGAGTCATGGCAACGACCCTGTCGCCCTCCCGGAAGCCAGACACCTCGGCTCCGACCGCTGAAACCTCGCCGGACACCTCGAAACCGGGGATGTAGGGCATCTTCGGGGCGTTTCCATACAGTCCGAGCCGCTGCAGCAGGTCAGCGAAATTGATTCCTGCCGCGCGCACCCGAATGCGGACCTCGTCGGCCGCGGGCTCCGGCACACCAACCTCCCGCTCGACCATCACCTCGGGGGGACCGTGTCGTTCCAGGTTGATTGCTCTCATGATTGCGTCTGGGTTTCCTGTTATGCGTCCGCAGGGACCGTGATACGTCCGCAGGAGCCGTGATATGTCCACAGGGACCGTGATGCGCCCGGAGCTCGAATCATTGTGCCGGGTATTCCATGGTCATGGGGTCGGGCAGGGGAATGCGTACCACCAGGCCTGATGGGCTCAGATGCTCCAGTACATACTCCGGGTTGTCCGGATCGCCCTGCAGCATGTCCTCGACGTTGCCAACCGCCAGAATCACCATTCGATCCGGGTGCAGGTACTCCTGTGCGACGCGCAAGACATCTTCGGCCGTAACGGCGCCTATGCGCTCTCGGTATGTGGCCCAGTAGCTGGGGTCCCTTTCCGTGAGCTCGTCGCCCGCGAAGAGCCCGGCGACCGCCGAGGCGCTGGAAAATCTGCGCGTGAAGGTCTCGGTGAACGACGCCTTCGAGTCGTCGAGCTCCTGCTGCGAGACGCTCTCGGTGCGCATGCGTTCGATTTCCGTCAGCACGATGGCAACGGCGCGGGCCACGGTGGGGCTGCCCGACTGGAACGAGGCCCTGAAGATGCCCGGGTAGTAGAGCCCCATACCGAAGCCCGAGCCGACGCTATAGGCGAGGCCCTCGTCGGATCGGATACGGGTCATGAGCCGAGACGTGTATCCGCCTCCGCCCAGGAGGTCGTTCATTACGGCGAGGGCATAGCGGTCGGGGTTGTCACGCATGGCTCCCAGGTGGCCCATGGACACGCGCCCCTGGTTCACGTCGGCTTTGTCCACAAGGTAGAGGCCTGGTTCCGGGGTGAAGTCCGGCGCGGGCACCTCGGGCACCGGTGTGGCATCCACGGCCCAGCCCTGCATGTGCTCCTCGAGCCTGGTGAGGATATGGTCCGGGGTCACGTCGCCCGAGACCGCGAACATGAAGTTGCCGGGCTGGAAGTGCTGCCGGTGGAAGGCGAGCATGTCCTCTCGACTGATCGAGCTTATGCTCGCCTCGGTGGTGGGGCGGGTGCTGAAGTGCTCGGTGCCGCGCAGGAGCCGGCCCCACTCGCGCCCTTCGATCCTACCCGTGCTGTCGTTGCGCCGTTGCATGCCCTGCAGGGCTTGGCTCTTGGCGAGCTCCAGCCTGTCCTCCTGGAAAGCCGGATTGCGCAGCATGTCGAAGTACATATCGAGGCAGGTGTCGAGATCCTTGGCCAGGCAGTTGAGGTTGGCGCCCCCCTGGGTGGCGCCGATGTAGGCGCCGATCTGCGCGGCCAGGAACGCTGCTTCCTCATCGAACTCCGCCGCCGTCATGCTGGTCGTTCCGCCGGCGCGCATCTGACTTCCGGTGAGCGACCCGACGCCGGCCTTGTCGGCCGGCTCGAGGTAGGTACCCGTACGCACCAAGAGCTGGACGTTGACGAGTGGCAAGCTGTGATCCTCGACCAGGAATACGACAACGCCGTTGGAAAGCTGATGCCGGTGCTCGGCGGCGACGGGCGGCTCGAACTCGATAGGAGTGAACTCGAGCTGTGAGGGGTGCTGGGGAATCTGCGTCTCCTGTTGGGCTGGCTGTTCCGCCGCCACGGGATCACCGGTTGTCGGGGCCGCCGGAACAGAGACAAAAATTGCCAGCAGCAGGCACGCGGTGCCGAGAAGGCGTGCTGTCAGCGAGCGGTTCATCGTGCACCTCCCCCGATTACCTCGAGCCGGTCACGGATCAGCCTCAAGACCACCTCGACCAGGTCCTGGTTCTCCTCTGGAGTCTGGCTGGCATTCTCCTCGAACTGGGCCAACATCTGGCGCAGTTGCTCGGCGTTGAGCTGCGGCAGCATGGCGCGGAGCTGCCCGACCTGCTGCCGCTCCACATCGTCGAGGCCGGCTAGCAGCGGGTCCTCTTCGCCGCTCGACTCCTTGCGATAGTAGATCGCGACGGTGCGGTTCTCCGGTGCGAAATATTCGTTCGCCACGCGCATGACGTCTCCGGACGAGACCGCTTCGTACAGTGCCGGGTCGGTTTTGATGTGCTGCCAGCCGCGGTTCGCTTCGCGAATGAGGAGTTGGAGCATCAGGGCGAAGTTCGACTGCAGCGCACGGAAGTTGGAAGCGGCATTCTGGTTTTTCACCTTCTGCAGCTCCCGCTCGCTGACGGGCTCCGTCTGCAGCTTCTCCAGCTCAGCGTAGATCCCCCGTTCGACCTCCTCCGGCGTATGCTCCTGCTTCGCCACACCATTCAGCTGGAAAAAGCCCTCGAAGGTCTGACCGTTCTGGAAACCCGAGGCGCTCGTAGCGATCTCCTGATCCTCGACCATTGCCTTGTAGAGCCTGCCGGTCCGGCCATTCAAGATTTGACCCAGCACGACAAGGGCCGGCTCGTCGGCGTGACCGTCGGCGACCGTGTGGTAGCGAATCTCTACCTGGGGGTTGGTCTCCGCGTGGGCGACCATGCGCTTCTCCGCCATCTGTTCCATCTCGCGAGTGCGTGGCTGTTGCGGTAGCTCGGTGCCGTGCTGCAGCCGGCCGAAGTATTGCTCGGCGAGCTCGATGGCCTCATCGGGATCGAAGTCTCCGACCAGGGCGAGCGAAAGGTTGTTGGGGGCGTAGTAGGTGGCAAAGTAGTTGATTGCCTCCTCTCGGGTGATCCCCTCGAGGTCGCTGGGCCAGCCGACTACCGGCCAGCTATAGGGCGAAGATTCCCAGAACATGGCGTCGAACTGCTCGTCGAACTTGCCGGTCGGCGTGCTGTCAGTGCTCAGGCGACGCTCCTCTTGCACCACGGCACGCTCCGAATAGAACTCCCTGAACACGGGATTCAGCAGGCGGTCGGATTCCATCCAGAACCAAAGCTCGAGCTTGTTGGCCGGGACGTTGACGAAGTAGACGGTGAAATCCTGGCTCGTGCCGGCGTTCATCCCCGAGGCGCCCTGACCGGTGTAGATGCGGTCGAACTCATTCTTGATCAGGAGGGACTTCTGTTCTGCAACCAGAGCGTTGAACGCTTCGAAGAGCTCCTGGTGCCGGGGCGAGCGCGCGGCCGGATCATTCGAGTCGTCGATCTCGCCCAGGCGTTGCTTCTCCAACAGCACCGCCTCCTCGGTCCGAAGCTCCGCCTTGAGCTGGTCGAGTTGCTCGATGATCTGCAGATCGCGCTCGATATCGTCAGTACCGAGCGTGTGAGTGCCCTTGAACATCATGTGTTCGAACAGGTGAGCAATTCCCGTGACGCCGGGGCGCTCGTAGGCGGAGCCGAAACGGGTGATCCAGCCGGCGGCGATGTTGGGATCGCCGGGGCGCGGCACCATCAGTAGTGTCAGGCCGTTCTCCAGCGTGTGCTCCTGAACCTCGACCTGCTGGGCTAAAGCGGTCGCAGAAGTCAGCAGCAGAAGCGCGGCCACGATGAAGGCTCTTCGCATGAAACTGCCTCCCTGAAGCATCCGGGGGTGCCGAGGAGGTATCGTCGGACCGCCCGCGTGGACCTTCTGATCCACAGACGCCATGTTCGTCCCTTCGCCGGCACTCGAAAGACAGGAATCGCCATGGATCCACACAATCTTCCGGGCTGGTTCGGATCTGGTTGGAATAACCCCGTCGGGCATTCTATCCGCGTGTCGTGAAGAGCGCGAGGGACGATAGGCCGTCTGGATAGGCCGTCTGGGTCGCGGCGCCTAGCATCTGCACCCTTGGTGGCGTAACCAGACCCATCACGCTTCCACCACGGTCTGCCAGGGGGGCCCTTCGTGACAGAAAATAACGGCGCGCCAGTCCAGCCCCGATCGCTCCCCTTGACGACGGGACTTGCTGGCGCGCCGTGAAATTCTTGTCGGCTGCTATTCGGTAGGACGCGCGGGCGGTGAAAAAGTCGACGAGACGAGACCGGAAACCTACCCGGACTGACAATTGGCCCACAAAAGACGACGCGCCAGTCGACTCCGGACCGCTCCCCATTACGTCGGAATCACGACTGGCGCGTCGGTAACGCTCGCTGACTTGATACAAAAGCAAGCTCCGTGCCAACTGTCCGTTTTGCCGCGTAGTCAGGCGGGACAGGGGTTCGAGGCGCGCCGCGACACCCATTTGCGGTGCTAGGCTGTTCGGATCTGGTACTCCGTGTCCCAAATCCGTACAACCTGCAGACCAACTGACAGCATCTGACGACCTTCACAACCATCGAGGAAGACCATGGCCGTGCAGATTTGGCACAATCCGCGGTGCTCGAAGAGCCGGCAAGCACTGAAAATCGTCGAGGCGTCCGGTGCCGAGCTCGAGATTCGGCGCTATCTGGAGGATCCGCCCAGCACCGCCGAGCTCGATGGAGTGTTGAAGATGCTGGGAATGGAGCCGGTCGAGCTGGCGCGTTTGAAGGAAGGCGTGGCCAAAGAAATCGGGCTGAAGGACAAGGACCTGTCCCGGGAGGAATGGCTGGAAATCATGGTTCAGCATCCCCTGCTCATCGAGCGCCCCATTGTCATCACAGAGGACGGGCGCGCGGTCCTGGGCCGGCCCCCCGAGGCGGTGAGGGAGGTCCTTTAATCACGCCCGCTGGATTAGATTCTTTCGGAGAGGGCTGTTACTTTTTAGTTTCAGGGTGGCGGGCGGAACCAGGCAACAAATGGCGCGTGTGCAATGAATCGGCGGCAGTTGCTGAAACAGAGTGTGGTTGTGGCGGGCGCTTGGGGAACGGGCGTGCTGAGCCCGCTCATGGCTCGAGGGGCGAGTGTGGCGCCGGGCGCTCCGATGATCAATCGTCGCCGCTACCGGATCTTCCCCCACAGCGCGCTGGAGTATTCGGATCGCGCTATCGAGCTGGTGGGCCGAGCCACTGTGATCGACATGTTGTCGCCCTTCACCCTGGGCAATGAACCGTGGCTCACTGATCCGGATTCCTTCACGCCTGAGCTCATCGACAGGTTCAAGAGCTCGGGTATCGACATCTTCCATATTGCCGAGGGAATCGGCAGACGCGGGGACGCGGTTGCTGTTGTCAGCCGGTTCATCGGGCTGTGGAACGGCTTCATTGCCACGCACTCCGACCATTTCATGAGGGTCGATAGCGGGGGGGACCTGGCCTCCGTGGCAGGATCCGGCAAAATTGGCATCCTGCTCGGCGTGCAAAACTCCGAGCACTTCGCGGAAAAACTCGAAGACATCGATCTTTTCTACGCCCTCGGACAACGCGTCTCACAGCTTACGTACAACTCGAGGAACAGGATCGGTGATGGTTGTACCGAGCGCGTTGATGCCGGCATCACCGATTACGGAATCGCCGTGGTGCAGCGGATGAACTCGTTGGGCATGGCGGTGGATGTTTCCCACTGCGGCGACCGGACGACCCTCGATTCCATCGAGGTCTCCCGAAAGCCTGTCCTGATTACCCATTCGAATGCACGCGCCCTGGTTCCCAGGCATCCACGCTGCAAAACCGACGCAGCGATCATGGCCATGGCCGCCAAGGGTGGGGTCATGGGGATCTCGGGCGTGCGCATGTTCGTCCGGGATCGAGAGCCCACTACGATCGAACACCTGCTCGACCATTTCGATCACGTGCTGCAACTCGTAGGGGTGGAGCATGTCGGGTTGGGCAGTGATATGGACCTGGAGGGGTACGATGATCTCGGGGCCGAGGAGATGGCGGCCTTGCGTGCGGTCTACCAGGACAGATACGGAATCCGGGAGAAGGTCGACATCGACGGGGTCGATCATCCTCAGCGCATCTTCGATCTCACCGAGGGATTGATCCGGCGTCGCTACAGCGACGAGGACATCCTTCTGATGCTGGGCGGAAACTTCCAGCGCGTGCTGTCCGAGATCTGGTCCCCCCATGTAGGCGCTGCTGCCGTGGAGAGCTCATGATGGTAAGGCGAGGTGTTGTCGTGCTGGCGCTGGCTCTGTGGGCACTCGCATGCGGGGGCGGTGTGCCTGACCATGACAGCGAGGACACAGGGACGACGGCCGCGGTCGAAGAGCTCGAAGCTGCAGCGGGCGGCCGGGTGCTGGGCGATCCTGCCCCCGTCAGCGGTGGACAGCTCCGGGTCCTCGTCTACCACGATATGGAAGGATTGTCGGGTCAGGATGACTGGCGGACCTTCGATTTCGGTCACTCTTCCTTCTACCAGAGTGGTCGCCGACTTCTCACCGATGACGTGAACGCCGTCATCGATGGTCTGTTCGCCGGCGGCGCGGACATCGTCCACGTGGTCGACGCACACGGTAGCGGCAACCCCGAGCCGGACATTCTCCTCGATGAGCTCGATAGCCGAGCCGAAATGGTCTTTCGTGATGCTCCCTTCCGGCCCTACGTCGACCTCACCGAGGCGGGTGCCTACGACGCGGTGGCCGTCGTAGGCATGCATGCGAAGACCGGTGCCGGCGGGTTCGCCTCGCACACCTACACGCTCGGCATGGACATCAACATGAACGACATGTCGATCACAGAGACGGAGCTAATCGGATACTCATGGGGTCGAGTCGATGTGCCGATCATCTTTGCCTCGGGCGACGACAAGCTGAGAGCCAACCTGGAAACGATGCCGTGGCTCGAGTACGTCGAGGTCAAGCAAGCGACGAGCGCGTCGACGGCAGACCTGCGGCCCGTGCAGGAGGTTCACGTGGAGATGCGCGCCGCCGCACAACGGGCCCTCGAGAATCGTGACCAGGCCCGCACGATGCGCCTGAGCGTTCCGATCACAGCGACGCTCCGGGCATTTCCTCCTGCCAGCCTGAGCCCTCTCGATGGTGTGCCCGGCATCGACTATGAGGACGGCAGGGTTAGCTTCGAAGCCGTGGATTTCCAGGATGCCTACGATGGCGTGATCGCGTTGATCCGGGTAGGAACGACGGCGTACCCCGACGTGCTCATCGAAACCTTGCAGGGCCTGCCCGATGGCCCGCACCTCCTGTCACTCTACGAACAGAGTCTGATGATGCGGTGGCTCGATCACGAGTCGGGACGATGGGCGCCCGCCGCGCCCCAGCAGCAGCCATCGGGACGGCGCTACCACGGCGCGCGATAGATCAGCTACTCGCGCGGGTGGCCGGACGGACCAGCGCTCCATCGGGGAGTGCGGGTCACACGGACGACTCGAGCCCGCGGGAGACGATACGACTTGTTTTTGCCGGCAGAAAAGTGTTAATTAGCAACCATGATGAGTCGCGCACAGTCATTCACACTCCTGGCCTGTCTGATATTGGTCGTGACGCTGGTGTGCGCATCGGCGCTCAGGCCGGCTCCCGCGCCTGCCGCGACCGTAGGCGAGACGGTGGAGTTCCAATCAGAGCTGGGTGTGGTGGTCGTGTCTAGCGTGGTGATGAATGAGCTGGTCGAGCAGCAGCAGACCGTCGAGCTTGCCGATCTTCCGGGCCGCGCCGAGCCATGGCTCGCGCCCGCGTCGAGCGCTCACCTCCCGAGGCCTTCACCCATTCAGGAAGGCCCAAGCGATCCATCATCTTCGAGCACGCTTTTTGTCCGACTCGACGGACATCTTCTAAGCTCCTGAGGTAAAAGGGCTTATCTTCCCTGCCTCCATTGATCATGCAGCATTGAACAATACTCTCCACTGCCTGTCTCGGCAGTGCGATTGAATTCTGGGTTGCGCCGAGATTCTCGGAAAAGTGCTGCCGCCTATCGGTGAGAACCCCTCTGACGTATTAATTTCAGTGATTCTGTACGTCAAGGGCGAAACGGAGCGTGAAATGCACAATTATATGTGCACTTTCCCTGCCATAATCGTCCTGGGGACGCACAAAGGGAAGGTCGCGAGCGTCGGGGAGAGGGTTCGGCCCGAGATGTGAGGCGTGGGGAGATAGATTGCTTGGG
>JAUWTE010000433.1 GCA_030609765.1 Acidobacteriota bacterium | reverse complement strand
GCTCGAAGGAGTTCACCCCGGCCATGGTGAAGGCGATCTTCGCCCATTTGGAGAGCGATTCCCCGAGGCCGCACTTCACTGTGGGTCTCAACGACGACGTCACCGGCACGTCGCTCGACTTTTACCCCGAGTACGATATCGAGCCGGCAGACGTCGTGCGCGGCGTCTTTTTCGGCCTCGGTGCCGACGGCACGGTGGGTGCCAACAAGAACTCCATCAAGATCATTGGCGAGGAGACCGACAACTGGGCGCAGGGCTACTTCGTCTACGACTCCAAGAAGTCGGGGGCGATCACGATCTCGCATCTGCGCTTCGGCCCGCGCAACATCCAGTCGACGTATCTGATCAAGAAGGCGAGCTTCGTGGCGTGCCACCAGTTCCAATTCCTCGATCGTTACGACGTTCTCGAGTACGCGCAAGACGGGGCGGTATTCCTGCTCAACGCCCCCTTCCCTAAGGATGAAGTGTGGGATCACCTGCCCCTCGAGGTGCAAGAGCAGATCATCGCGAAGAACCTCGAGTTTTACGTCATTGACGCCTATGAGGTGGCCAAGGACGTCGGCATGGGCAGGCGCATCAACACCATCATGCAGACCTGCTTCTTTGCCATTTCGGGCGTCCTTCCACGTGAGGAGGCAATCGCCCAGATCAAGAAGGCGATTAAGAAAACCTACGGCAAGCGCGGCGAAGAGGTTGTGCGCCGCAACTACGAGGCCGTCGATCAGACGCTCGCAAACCTCTACGAGCTCGAGGTTCCCGCGGAGGCAACAAGCACGATTCGGATGTCGCCGATCGTGCCGGATGAGGCGCCTGAGATGGTGCGCAACGTCACCGCCAAGATCCTCGCCGGCAAGGGTGACGAGCTTCCCGTATCGGCCTTCCCAGTGGATGGCACCTGGCCAACGGGCACGACCCAATGGGAGAAGCGGAACGTCGCCCTGGAGGTGCCGATTTGGGATTCAGACATCTGCATCCAGTGCAACAAATGTGTCATGGTCTGCCCGCACGCGGCCATCCGCGCCAAGATCTACGATTCGGATGTTCTCGCCGGAGCGCCTGAGAGCTTCCAATCGGTCGATTTCAGCTCCAAGGATCTCAAGGATCTTCAGTACACCCTCCAGGTGGCGCCGGAAGACTGTACGGGGTGCACGCTCTGTGTGGCGGTCTGCCCGGCCAAGAACAAGTCGAACCCGAGCCTGAAGGCCATCAACATGGAGCCGCAGCTTCCGCTGCGCGACCGTGAGCGAGAAAACTACTCCTTCTTCTTGGACATCCCGGAGTTCGACCGCACCAAGCTCAAGATCGACGCCAAGCACTCGCAGTTTCTCGAGCCTCTGTTCGAGTACTCGGGCGCGTGCGCGGGGTGCGGCGAGACCCCCTATTTGAAGCTGGTCAGCCAGCTCTACGGTGATCGCTTGCTGATCGCCAACGCCACGGGTTGCTCGTCGATCTACGGCGGCAACCTGCCGACGACCCCGTATGCACAGGACGGGAGCGGCCGCGGCCCCGCCTGGTCGAACTCCCTGTTCGAGGACAATGCCGAGTTCGGGCTCGGTTTCCGACTTGCCATCGACAAGCACACCGAGCAGGGGGAGGCTTTGGCCCAGGAGCTCCTCGCTGGCGATCATGAGAATCTGCTCAGCGGGCTGCTTGCACCTGACCATTACAGCGAGGCCGGCATCGCCGAGCAGCGCGAGCGCGTGGCAGAGCTGAAGAAGGTGCTGGCGGGGAATGACTCACCGAAGGCACGTCGCCTCGAGATCCTCGCCGACTACCTGGTGCGCAAGAGCATCTGGATCGTCGGCGGTGACGGCTGGGCCTACGACATCGGCTACGGTGGCCTCGACCACGTGCTGTCACTCGGTCGCGACGTGAACGTCTTGGTGCTCGACACGGAGGTCTACTCCAACACCGGTGGCCAGCAGTCGAAAGCGACACCGATCGGAGCGGCCGCCAAGTTCGCGGCTGCCGGCAAGGACATTCCGAAGAAGGACCTCGGCATGATGGCGATGGCGTACGGCAACATCTACATCGCCAAGATCGCGCTCGGCGCCAACGAGCGGCAAACGGTGAAGGCCTTCCAGGAGGCCGACTCGTACCCGGGCTCGTCGCTGATCATTGCCTACAGCCCTTGCATCGCGCACGGCTACGACCTGGCACTCAGTCTCAACCAGCAGAAGCTGGCCGTGGACTCGGGTTACTGGCCGCTGTACCGTTTCGACCCGCGCAGGATCGGAGAGGGCGAGACGCCGCTGGTTCTCGACTCGAAGGAGCCGAAGATCAAGGTCGAAGAGTTCACCAAGAACGAGACGCGCTTTCGGATGGTCGAGCAGCAGGACCCGGAGCGCTTCAAGAAGCTGCTCAGAGCCGAGCAGGCTGAAGTCACGAGCCGCTTCGGAATTTACGAGCAGATGGCTAACCTCTCGTACACTCGAGGACAGGATCACTAGCGAATACGAACGGCGGGCAGCGCTGCACGAGATGAACGCGGCGCTGCCAAGCGCTTCATGGAGAAGATGAAATGGACCTCTCAACCACCTACCTGGGCCTCGAGCTTCCGCACCCTCTGATGCCGGGCGCCAGCCCGATGGCCGACAGTCTGGACACGGTCAAGCGTCTCGAGGATGCAGGGGCAGCGGCCATCGTCATGTGATCGCTGTTCGAGGAGCAGATCACCCTCGATCAGATGACCACCTTTAAAGACATCGAGGAACCCGCCGGTGCCTTCGCAGAGGCACTGAGCTACTTCCCGGATCCACCCGACTTCGTCATCGGTCCCGAGGAGTATCTGGAGCAAATCCAGAAGATCAAGAAGGCCATCAGCATCCCGGTCATCGCCTCTTTGAACGGCGTGACGCCGCGCGGCTGGCTGGAATATGCACGGTTGATTCAGCAGGCCGGCGCCGACGCGATGGAGCTGAACGTCTACCTGGTAGCCACCGACCCCGCCGAAACGGGCGAGGACATCGAAATACGCACCATCGAAATCGTCCGCAAGGTCAAGGAAGAGGTCGACATCCCGGTGGCGGCGAAAATCTCGCCCTTCTATTCCTCGGTCTCGAACCTGGCCAAGAGCCTCGAGGACGTTGGAGCCGACGGCCTGGTGCTGTTCAACCGCTTCTACCAGCCCGACATCGACGTCGATGAGCTCGAAATAGTTCCGCAGCTCAAGTTCTCCGATTCATCGGAGCTCCTCCTGCGGATGCACTGGCTGGCGATTCTTTCGGGGCGGGTTGCCCCGTCGCTGGCGGCGAGCGGAGGTGTCCACACCTCACTCGACGCCATCAAGGCAGTGATGTCGGGTGCTCACGCCGTACAGATGGTCTCCGCGCTGCTGGCTCATTCGCCAGAATACCTGCGCGTCGTCCTCGAAGGGATGGTGCGCTGGATGGAAGATCACGAATACGCGTCGCTGCAGCAGATGCGGGGCAACATGTCGCTGGAGAAGTCACCGAACCCGGCAGCCTTCGAGCGCGTCAACTACATGAGGGTGCTACAGAGCTGGCGCGGATAAGTAGTCAGCATTCCTCATCAGGCCGACAGAAAGCGTCTCACTGGTGGCACAGCTGTCTGTGTTTTTGAGCGCTAGCCTCTCCAGGCCCGCGCCCGCCGCATAGCGCGAAACGCAGCCTTCGCGGAGCTCGTCCGGAAAAACCAGCCCGGG
>JAUWTE010000049.1 GCA_030609765.1 Acidobacteriota bacterium | reverse complement strand
GGCCGGTCCAAGTTCATGACCGATATCGTCAGCGGCATCCGCAAAGAGGTTGGCCCCGACTACGCAATCATCATACGCCTGTGTGCCGACGAGCTCCTGCACGATCGCGGAGGCAACCCTCCCGAGGAATCCCTGCAGACAATCCTCCTGGCCGAGAAGGCGGGCGCCGACTGCCTTTCGGTGACCACCGGGTGGCAGGAGTCGGCGGTGTCGGTGATCTCCCGAGACTGCCGGATGGGCCAGTGGCTGTTCCTGGCAAAACGCGTGCGCGAGGCCCTGAAACCGGAGACCAAGGTCTCGATGGCCTATCGTCTGTTCCTCCCCGAGTACCCCGAAGAGGCGATCGCCAAGGGCGAGCTGGACTTTTGGGAAGCCTGCCGCCCGATGATCGCCGATCCCTTCATGCCCAAGAAGATCCTCGAGGATCGGCAGGAGGAGATCATCCCCTGCATGGCCTGCAACATCTGCCTGGCGCGGCTCTTCCGGGACGCGGAACTCAACTGCATGGTGCGGCCGTCGCTGGGTCACGAATCCGAGCCGGAGTGGGGCTTCTACGGCTTCCCCAAGGCGGAGCGTCCCAAGAAGGTGTGGGTCATCGGCGGTGGGATCGCGGGGATGCAAGCTGCGGCCATCGCCGCCGAGAAGGGCCATCAGGTTACCTTGACCGAGAAGAGCCATCGCCTGGGCGGCCAGGCAGCGACGGCCGCCAACGGTCCCTGGGGTGACAGCGAGTTCATGCGCCTGGTCGACTATCTGAAGAACTACTGCGAACGCGGTTCGGTGAAGTTCGAGATGGGCAAGGCGGTGACCGCCGCTGACATCGAAGCGAGCGACGCGGACAGCATTGTCCTGGCCACTGGCGCTGTTCCCCATAGCGACGTTCCCGGGGCGGATGGAGACAACGCGGTCTCCTGCCTGGACGTGATGGACGGCCATGTGAAGCCGGGCAAGTCTGTTGCCATCCTGGGTTCCGGGGGGGTGGCCATTGCCACGGCTCTCTATCTCCTCGAACAAGGCGAGTACCAGATCACCCTGGTGCACGAAGGGAAGAAACCGGGTGCGGATGTGAATCCGAGCTATATCTGGCGCTACATGTCCAAGTTGAAAGAGGGCCATGTCGTGCGGGCAGCCTTCGCCAAGCCCAAAGAGATCTCCGCAAAGGGGATCCTGGCAGACACCCCGGAAGGGGAGCGGCTGATCGAGGCGGACACAGTCATTCTGGCCACCATGCAATCGGTGGATGATCTTCGCAAGGCCCGTCAGGGTCTGTACGTGATTGGCGATGCGTTGGTGCCGCGCCGCGGCAACTCCGCGGTGCTCGACGGCCATAAGATGGGCATGCGCCTGTAGGAGGGCAGTGGAATGGTTCCCCGGATCGACGTGTTCAAGTGCGACGGCTGCGGCGTGTGCGTCAAGCGGTGCCCGCCCAAGGTCATCGGGCTGATTCGAGACAAGGCGGCCATTCTGGTCGATCTCTGCGAGGAGTGCGGTATTTGTGCGGAGGTCTGCCCGATTGGCGCCATTCACTTCCGGCTCCCGAATCAGACAGTGCGGGCAGTGCACGAAGCCTATGTCGTACCCCGCGAGGCCGTGCCCAATCCCGGCAACTGGCGCGTGGGGGTTCCCCTGGGAGGTGACGGTGAAGGCCACCCCCGAGTAGGAAGGACGGATCCATGAAGGTCAACAAGATCGACCACATCTGTATCGCGGTGAGAGACCTTGAACAGGCCAAGAAGACCTGGGAACCGATCATGGGCAAGGACGGGCCGGATGACGAGTACATCGATGCGCCCGAGAAGATCAAGGTAGCACGCTACCATCTCGGTGAGGTGGGATTCGAGCTCATGGAATCCACCAGCCCGGATGGCGATGTGGCCAAGTTCATTGAGAAGCGTGGCGAAGGAATCATGCTCATCTCCTTCAACGTCGACAATACGCGCGAGGCAATGACCGAGCTCAAGGAGAAGGACTATCCTTTCATTGGCGGTGCGCGGAAGTTCAGGGATTGCGAGTTTGCGTTTGTCCATCCCAAGGCGGTCAATGGAGTGCTGCTCGAGCTCATCGACTACAAGTGGGATGAGCCGAAAGGGGATTGAGGCCGCGGATGGGCACCGCTCTGGCGCATGAGATCTTGCAGAACAGTCCCGGCTTGACTGCTTGCCTGCTCGGCAATCTGGCGATTGTCCGCGGCGCGCTGGAAGCCGGAGTCCAGCTGTGTACCTGCTATCCGGGGACGCCGGCATCGGAAGTGGGAGACACCCTCGGGCGGATCGCAGCGGACGCAGACATTCACTTCGAGTACTCGATCAATGAGAAGGTAGCTGTCGAAGTCGCGTTCGGGGCGTGTCTGGCCGGTGCCCGCACCCTGAGCAGCATGAAGCACCTCGGGGTGAACTACGCCGGGGACCCACTCTCCACCATGCCGTATGTGGGCGTCGAGGGCGGCATGGTGATTGTCTCGGCGGGGGATCCTTCCGCCATCACCAGCCCCAATGAGCAAGACCAGCGGCATCTCAGTCCCTCGCTCTTCTACCCGATCCTCGATCCCGCCACGCCGCAAGACGCGCTCGACATGACCCGCTTTGGCTTCGAGCTGTCTGAGCAGACCCGCTTGCCGGTCATCCTGCGCCCCACCACCCGAGTGTGCCATACCGGCGGGATGGTGGAGTTCGGGTCCTTGCCCGAGAAGAAGAGAGAGATCGCCTTCGAGAAAGACCCATCTCGATATGTACCCATCCCCATCAACGCCCGGCGCATGCGCCAGGAGCTGATTGAGCGCTACGCTCGGGCCGCGGAGTTGCTCTCGCGCTCAGGGTTCTTCCCCCGCACGGGGGAGGGCAAGCACGGCATCGTCGCCAGCGGTGTCGGCTACGCGTATGCTTCGCAGGCGATCCATGATCTGGGGATCGCCGATCGTGTGTCCCTGCTTCAGATCGGGGGGTATCCCATCCCCGGCAGAATCCTGGACGATTTCGTCCGGTCGGTCGAATCGATCCTGGTCGTCGAGGAGCTGACGCCCTTCGTGGAAGAGCGCGTGACTCTGGCGGCCTTCCATGCCGATCGACGCATCCCGATCTACGGCAAGCGCAGCCGGCATTTCCCACTGGCTGGCGAGTACGATCCCGACCTGGTCGAGGATGCCTTGCGCACCTACCTGGGACTTGCCAAGCGGGAGCGGCCGGCCGTCCCCGTTCCCGATCTTCCACCGCGACCACCGGTGCTCTGCCCCGGTTGTCCCCATCGCACCAGCTTCTACTATGTTCGGAAGATCTTCGGCAAGCAGACGGTGTACTGCAATGACATCGGGTGCTACACGCTGGGCTACGGGGAGCCTCTGCACTCCTGTGATCTTCTGCTCTGTATGGGCGCCTCCATCAGCCAGGCCACCGCGATCGCGCGTGTAACTGGCGAGCGCACGGTTGCCTACTTGGGTGATTCCACGTTTTTCCACAGCGGCCTCACCCCATTGGCCAATGCCGTCACGAACGGCGACAAGGTCACGGTGATCGTTCTCAACAACTATGTGACCGCCATGACCGGCTTCCAGCCCAGCATCGCTGCGCAAGCCGATGCTCCGTCACCGCCGGTCGGGGAAGGTCGCCGGTCTGCGGGTCTGTCGATAGAGCAGGCTGCACGAGGACTCGGGGTCCAGGAGGTGTTCTCCGTCGATCAGTTTGATGAGGAGAGCACGGTGGCGGCCCTCAGACAGGTCAAGACCGGGGATGGCGTCAACGTCGTGATCTTCAATTCCGCCTGTGTGGTGCACGAGAAGCAACTCGGAGTCTACCGAAAGCGGCGGCAATTCGCGATCGATCAGGAGGCTTGCACGCAGTGTTCGCTGTGCATCCGGATGCTCGGTTGCCCGGCGATTCATGTTCATGAGGAGAGGTTTTACATCGACGAGAACCTGTGCGAGGGTTGTGGCCTCTGCGTGCGCGTCTGCAAGCAGCACGCGATTCTGAGGTAGTTGGAGATGGAGCGAAGTCCAGGCAGTTGTCGCATCCTGATCGCCGGCACCGGGGGCCAGGGTGTCATCACCGCCGCGCACCTGTTGGCGGACTTCTTCGTCCAGCGCGGTCGGAAGGTGGTGAGCGGCCAGCTGCACGGCATGGCCCAGCGCGGCGGAGCCGTCCAAGCCACCGTGATGATTGACTGCGGCATCGGCCCACAGCTGTCTTCGGGGGGAGCCGACGTGGTCCTCGGCCTCGAGCCTGTGGAGACCGCCCGGGCATTGCCCTCCATCTCGTCGAAGACGACGGTCTTCATGAACACAGCGGCGGTGATTCCCTATCTCCTATCCCTGCAATACGTGCTGGGGGAGAAGAGCGCGCACTATCCATCCATTGAGGAATTGCAGCAGGCAATCCGCGGGGCTACCTCCCGGCTCGTGGTTCTGGACGCAACGGCGCTGGCCAAGCGTGCCGGTTCCATCCGAACGGTCAACGTGGTCATGCTGGGTTGCCTGTTCGGCTCCGGACTGCTGGGCATTGCCGCAGAGCAGTTCTTGGATGCCTTCATGCGGACGGCGCCACCCAGGCTGGCGGATGTCAATCGCCAGGCCTATCTGTATGGTGTTGAGTCCGGCGAAAGCCTGGCTGTTTCCAAGGAAGCGCAATGACGCTGAGAATCGGTATCGACGTCGGTGGCACTTTCACCGATTTCCTGGTCACACACGAGGGGGAAGAACCACGGATATTCAAAGTGCTTTCGACTCCCAGTGATCCATCCGTCGGCGTTCTGGCCGGACTCAAAGAGATCGCCGACAGCCTGGAGCTTTCCCTGGAGGAGCTGGGGGCGTCGACCGAGACGATTGTGCATGGCACTACGGTGACCACCAACGCCGTCCTCACGCTGACCGGTGCGCGGACCGGCCTGCTGACCACCGAAGGTGTCCGGGATGCGCTCGAGATGCGTCGCGGCATTCGCGAAGAGCAGTACAACAACCGATACACCAACGTGCCCCCATTGGTGCCGCGGTACCTGCGGCGATCCGTGAAGGGCCGTCTGAACTACTGCGGCGAGGTCTTGCGCCCACTGGATCTTGATGATGTCCGCCAGGCGCTCGAGATCTTCAGAAAGGAAAAGATCGAGGCGGTTGCGATCTGCTTCATGAACTCCTTTGCGAATCCGGAACATGAGGAGCAGGCGGCGCAGCTCGTTCGCCAGGAAATGCGAGACGCCTATCTGACCCGGTCGTCAGATCTGCTGCCCTCCATCCGTTTCTACGATCGCGTGAGCACAACCGTTCTGAACTCCTATGTGGGCCCCAAGCTGAGTTTCTACATCGAGAGGCTTACGTCCCGGCTGAAAACCATCGGTTTTGCCGGAGTCCTCATGATCATGCAATCCAATGGCGGCGTGATGTCCCCGGAGGTGGCCGAGAAGAAGGCCGCCCTGACGTTGCTGTCAGGTCCCGCGGCCGGTCCGCGGGCGGGTCTCGGCTACGCCCGGATCCACAAGCGCAACAGCTGCATTACGGTGGACATGGGGGGGACCAGTTTCGATGCCGCCCTGGTTCGTGGTGGGACTCCCATCGTGGTCACCGAGGGAGAGATCAACCGCTACCGCATTGCGCTTCCGATGCTCGGCATCGTGACGATCGGCGCGGGTGGAGGAAGCATCGGGTGGATCGATCAGGGTGGGTTGTTGCGCATGGGTCCGCAAAGCGCCGGTGCGGATCCAGGACCGGCGTGCTACGGCAAGGGCGGCACTCAACCGACCTGCACGGATGCGGATCTCACGTTGGGCTATCTCGATCCGGACTTCTTCGCCGGCGGGAAGATCAAGCTCGATCCGGAAGCCGCTCGGAAGGCGATCACCGAGCAGATTGCGCACCCGCTCGGGCTCGGAACTCTCGATGCGGCGGCGGGCATGTACCGCGTCATCAACACCAACATGGCGCAGGGCGTTCGCGAGATCACGATCAAGCGCGGCTATGACCCCCGGGAATTCCCGATGGTCGTGGCCGGGGGCGCGGGTCCGCTGCACGCCTGCATGATCTGCCAGGAACTGGAAATCCCCATGTTCATCGTACCCCGCGAGTCGTCCATCTTCTGTGCCGCGGGCATGCTCATGAGTGATCTGCAGCACGATTTCGTGCGCTCGGCGGTGTCCGTTCTCGATCGGATCGACCGTGGTGAGCTCCAGAGGATCATCGACGAGATGATCGCCGAGGGAACCGAACTCCTGACCAAGGAGAGCATCTCCAAGGAGCGGTGGCGATTCCTGCTGACCTTCGATTGCCGCTATGTGAAGCAGTATCATGAGGTCTCCGTGCCCGTCCCTCTCGAATCCGTGCAAGCCGCGGATCTGGCCGGTATCCGTTCCGCGTTTCATGCCGAGCACAATCGGCTGTACGGCTATTCCCTCGAGAGAGAAGGCACCCCCATCGAGCTGATCAACGTGCGCCTGCGAGCCCTGGGCATCACGGAGAAGCCGGCTTACCGTGCGGAGGCCTACGCCGGCGAAGACCCACAAGCGGCTCTCAAGGGGGAGCGCCGGATCTACGTGCCGGAACAGGGTGCGCTCCAGCCGGCGCGCGTTTACGACGGGCACCGGACACGGTTCGGCAATCGCATTGCAGGGCCGGCGATCATCGAGCAGGTCAATACGACGCTGCTGCTCAGTTCGGCGTTCGATTGTGTCTGTGACAGATACGGTTCCTTTGCGGTATACCTGAAGGGGAGAGAGGATCTGGCGGCCGAGGCCCTGCGGGAAGCGCAAGCGGGTCACAATACCCAGGAGGCCGCACGATGAGCGCGATCGACCCCATTCTGCTCTCAGTCTTTGCCCGCGTCTTCAAGTCGATCACCGATGAGATGAGCATCTCCCTGCAGAAGACAACCCGTTCTCCGATTCTGTGCGAGGCCAAGGACTTCGTCACCGGGCTGTACGATGCCGAGGGCCACATGCTCGAGCAGACCGAGAATCTGCCGATACTCTCCTTCTCGCTGGGACCCGTCTGCAAGTACATTTGCAACTACTTCGGGGACGAGATCTATCCCGGCGATGTGATCTTTCACAACGACGTCTTCAGCATGGGCAACCAGAACAACGACGTTGCCGTCTACAAGCCGATCTTCTTTGAAGACCAGCTGGTCGCATGGTCCGCCTGCAAGGGGCACCAAGCCGACATCGGGGGCGCGGTTGCCGGCGGGTACAATCCCAACGCCACCGAGGTCTGGCAGGAGGCGCTGCGCATCCCGCCGGTCAAGGTGTATGAAAAGGGCAAGCTGCGCCAGGATGTCTGGGACCTGATCTTCGCCAATATCCGCTTCGATATCGTGCAAGAGGACATGCGCGCGGAGGTGGGTTCCTGCGTCGTGGGTGCGCGTCGGATGGTGCAGTTCCTCGAGAAGTACGGGCGGGACTGCTTCGAAAGCCACAAGCAAGCGCTGTTCGCCGCAACGCGAAAGAGAATGGAGGCCGAGATCGAGAGTATCCCCAACGGGATCTACACCGGCGAGGCGCTCATCTACTATGACGGCAAGAATGTTGGCAAGGAATACTGCATTCGGGTGGAGATCGTGGTCGAGGACAAGCACGTCAAGTTCGATTACTCGAAAACGGACGCGCAATCGGATGCTTTCGTGAACGGAACGTACACGTCGAGCGCCTCGGCAACCGTTCTCACCTTCCTGCAGATGATCAACCCGGACATCCCGCACAACGAGGGCATCATCCAGCCCCTAGAGATCGTGATCCCGGAGGGCACCCTTCTCAACGCGGCCTATCCGGCCGCCACCACCTATGGGAATCACCTCTGCCCGGCGAATGCAGATGCCATCGCTCGCGCCCTCATGCCGGTGATTCCCGAACGGGTGACGGCCGGCTGGAACCACCTGCTCTGCTCACTGACTGCCGGAATGGATCCGCGCAAGAAGGACAAGTACGTGGATATCTGCTTCATGGGTCTCAAGGGCGGATCCGGGGCGATGCAGGGTGTGGATGGCTATGACCATATCGGAATGATCGATGCCTCCGGGGGGCTATTGGATCAGGACTACGAGATGTTCGAGCAGCAGACCCCAAACCTCTTGGTCAAGCACGAGTACCTCTGTGATTCTGCGGGTGCCGGGCAGTGGCGCGGTGGCCTGGGTGTCGAGACCATCTTCGAGATCGGGTCGGATGACACGCAAGTCGTGGTGTTTGGCGACGGGGACGTCGAGCCGGCGTTTGGCGTCCGGGGCGGCGGGGATGGCAGCTTGAACTCGATCGCGTTGCAGTACCCGGACGGTAGTCGGAAGTCCTCCCGTTGCCTTGACCTGATCACGGGGGTGCCCCACGGCACCGTGTACCATCAACAGGCCGGTGGTGGCGGTGGGTATGGGGATCCCCGGAAGCGTCCGGTCACGCTGGTCGCGCAGGAGGTCAGAAACGGGATCATCTCGCTGCAGGCCGCTCGTGAGCTCTACGGTGTCGTTGTCGATCCTGGCACTTATGTTGTGGACGAGGAAGCCACACGCCAGCTCAGGAAGTAGTCGTATGGATTTTGAGATATCCGACGAACAACGCCTCTTGTCCGAAACGTTTCCCGTTTCTGCGACGAGCGGATCAAACCGAACGCGGCTGCCATTGACGAGGCCAAGCAGTTCCCGCGCGACCTGTTCATGGAGCTTGCCGACCTGGGCTTCTTCGGTCTGCGATACCCCGAGGCGGTCGGGGGAGCGGGCATGGATTGCGTCTCCTATTGCCTGGCCATTGCCGAAATCGCCCGCGGGTCGATGTCGCTGGCCGTCTGTGCGGCGATGCAGTCTCTCATGGGGACCCATTTCGTCCATGCTCTGGGCAACGAGGAGCTGCACGAACGCCTCCTGAAGCCTGCCCTGCGGGGCGAGAAGATCGGCGTCATCTGTATCACGGAGCCCAACGCCGGCAGTGACCTTTCCTCGATCGCCACGGCTGCCAAACGGGTCCCGGGAGGCTACCTGCTCAACGGGCAGAAGATGTGGATCACCGTGGCGCCGAACGCGGATATGTTCACCGTGTTTGCCCGCACCGGTGAGAAGAAGCAGCTCACGATATTCCTCGTCGAGAAGGAATTCGCGGGCCTCACGGTCGGCAAGACCATCGAGAAGATGGGCGTATGGGCAGCTCCCACGGCGGAGCTGGCCTTCGAAGACTGCTTTGTTCCGGATGACCATCGGCTGGGCGAGGAGGGTGAAGGCGAGGCGGAGCTGCGCAAGCTGCTCGATGAGATTCGGATCATGACCGGCGCGCTGGCCGTCGGTATCGCCCGTGCGGCGCTGGACGATGCCGTGGAATACTCCGCTCAGAGACAGCAGTTTGGCCGGCCGATCAACCGTTTCCAGGCCATCCAGCTCAAGCTGGCCGAGATGGGAACCAATCTGGAGGCGGCCACGCGCCTGGTGCACTATGCCGCCTGGTTGAAGGCCAATGACAAGCCCCATACGCGCGAAGCGGCCATGGCGAAGCTGTTCGCGAGCGAGAAAGCCACTGAGATCTGCGATCAGGCTTGCCGCGTACTCGCATCCTATGGCTATGCCATGGAGTACAACGCCCAACGCTACCTGCGGGACGTACGATTCACGCTCATTGGGGGGGGCACCAATGAGATCCTCAAGCTGATCATTGCCAGGGAGATGACGAGGTGAGCACGAAGCGGATCAGGATTCTGCTCGCCAAACCGGGACTCGACGGCCATGATGTAGGGGTGAAGATCGTGGCCCGAGCGCTGATGAACGCCGGCTTCGAAGTCATCTACACGGGGCTGAGAAAATCGGCCGATGAGATCGCCGGCATCGCCCGTGACGAGGATGTCGCGGTCATTGGATTGTCCATTCTATCCGGATCGCACCTCCCTTTCTGCCAAAGATTCAGCCGGCTGCGGGAGGACTACCGGATCGCGCACAAGCTGTGGCTGGTCGGCGGCAACATCCCGCCACAAGACGTTGCCGAAGTGATGGCTCTGGGGGTCGATGGGGTCTTCGGGGTGGGTAGTTCACTCCAGTCGATTGTGGATTTCATCAGCGAGAGGGCGCGATGAGCACGGGGAAACCCGAGGAACTCAAGCCGGTGGTCAACGAGTCCGGCATCGAGATCAAGCCCGTCTACACAGCGCCGGACGTTGCCAGGAGCGGAGGTGCCGACGGTGAGGAATGGCCCGGGGCGTTTCCCTTCATGCGCGGAATCCACAAGCACATGTACCGCAAGCGCCCGTGGACCATGCGCCAGTACGCCGGTTTCGGAACCCCCCGTGAAACCAACAGACGGTTTCACTACTTGATTGCCCAGGGGCAGACCGGGCTGAACGTGGCGTTCGATCTGCCCACGCAGGTCGGCCTGGATTCGGATGCCGAGCTTGCGCAGGGTGAGGTTGGCCGCGTCGGCATGGCCGTCGATACGCTCAAGGATTTCGAGGCGGCCTTCGAGGGTATCGACCTCGAAAAGATCACGGTGTCGCTGACCATCAACGGTGCCGCCGCGATCTTGATGGCCATGTATTTCGCCATGGCCGAGAAGCGCGGGTACGACCTGAAGAAGCTGCGCGGGACGGCCCAGAACGACATATTGAAAGAGTTCATCGGCCGCGGGACTTGGGTGTTCCCCGTTGAACCATCGATAAGACTGGTCGGGGACACGATTGTCTACTGCGCTGAGCACGTTCCGCTCTACAGCCCGGTCAGCGTGTGCGGCTATCACATCCGGGAGTCGGGGGCCAATCCGGTGCAGGAGATGGCCTACGCGTTCTGCATTGCCAAGGCCTATATCGATCACGTTCTTGCCCGTGGCGTCGACATCGACAGGTTCGCCTCACGCCTTTCCTTCAACTTCGACATCCACGGGAACCTGTTCGAGCAGGTCTGCAAGTTCCGGGCTGGGCGCCGGCTGTGGGCCCGAATCGTCAAGGAGACCTACCACGCGCAGAATCCCAAATCGATGTGGCTGCGGATGATCGCCGGCGGCGGTGGCGGAGGGCTGACCATTGCACAGCCCGAGAACAACATCGTCCGGGGGGCCTACTACGCATTGATGAGCGCGTTGTCCGGGACCCAGACGATGGCCCTGTGCTCGTTCGATGAAGCCTATACGATTCCCTCCGAAAGGGCGGCCCGCATCTCCTTGCGGACGATGCAGATTCTGATCGAGGAGATGGGATTGTGCGACACGGTCGATCCGCTCGGCGGTTCGTACTTCGTGGAGACCCTGACGAACCAGATGGAGGAGCAGATCCGCGCGGTCATGGAAGAGGTCGATCGCCAGGGGGGCATTGTCAAGGCGATCGCGGAGGGGCATATTCAGAACGCAGTATCCCGGCAAGCCTACGAGACACTCAGGCGGATCGAGAGCGGGGAAATCCGCAAGGTGGGTGTGAACTGCTATCAGGTGGAAGAGGAGGAACCCGACATCCAGTTCCACCCCTTCAAGGACGAGGATTGCCGGGTGCAGATCGAGATGCTGCGACAGGTGCGGGCCGAGCGCGACAACCGGAAGGTCGAGACTCTGTTGAGGAGAGTCCTCAAGGAGGCCAAGGCTGGAGAGAACGTCATGCCCTCGATCATGGAGGCCGTGAAGGCCTACGCAACGGTTGGGGAAATCACGGGCAGCCTGGTCGAGTCCTTCGGCCGTTACCGCGAACCGATCAGGTTTTGATGGAGGCCAGG
>JAUWTE010000465.1 GCA_030609765.1 Acidobacteriota bacterium | reverse complement strand
GGCGCCATCGCGGAGGAGTCCCGACGCCGCCATTCGCCCGTAACTCCCACTTCCCCGGAGGGTTACGCCGCCAAGGGCGCATCTGCGGTGTTGCCGCTCCTCGACGATGCGCAGTGGCATCGCCTGCGTCGCGGCGCCTTGCATCTGCACCCTTGGCGGCGTAACCAGACCCATCACACTTTCACCACGGCCTGCTAGGAGCTGCTCATCGATCTCCTCGACCAAGGCTTGATGGAGAGGTCCGGGCTAGTTGCCCCCGTCCCACACCAGGTTGATCGCCGTGAGATTGTCGTCCGGGACCTCCATGATCGTCAGCCCCAGAGAGCCGTCGCCATTCTCAGCAGCGAAAACGGTGCCCATGGGGCCGGCCATCTCCGACTGAATTTCGAAGCCATTGGCCTCGAGCTGGTTCCGGTACCACGAGACTACCTCGCTGGCTGTCTCGTCCACCTCGAGCGTGATCTGCATGACTCCGCCCATATTCATGACCATTCGAGGTACGGAATCCGGATAGATGGGGATGAACGAGGGCAAGTTCTCGGGGAGGGAGACACTCTCACCAACCTGCATCGTCTCACCATCGGGACCAGTCACTGACATCGTGCCGCTCTCCGCGTCGACGTCGACCTCGGCACCCGTCTCTGCTTCGATTGCCTCTTCGACCATGCGTTCGGCGCACGCGCCGGGGCTGCAGGCGGCCACGCCCACCACGAGAACTAGCGCCAACCAACGAACTGAAGGCTTGCACATAGGATCCCCTCCTCGGGTCCAGAGATAGATGACAGCCGTTCGTGCCCGTCTCTGCCTCAATGGGCGCGGGTATTGTAAACGCACTTCACCCGATTTTCGCGGGGTGAGCGGAAGGTTGTCCGGCTCAGACGGCAACCGAGGAGGACGGTCTCGGTCAGTTGGTGGAGGCGACGACGATCAAACCCAGATCGTGCTCCAACCGCACTCCCGCGATGCCGTCCGTGACCTGGACGCGCAAGGCCGACGCACCCTCTCTGGCAGTTGCCGGAATGCGCGCTTCGAGCAGCAGCGTCGTGGCGTTGGAGGCTTGGTCGTAGCTCTCGCCCACGATCAGGATGTCACCAACCTCTCGAGTGTTGCCGAATGCGTCGACGAGCAAGGCGGTCACAGAGCTCATCACCTTGCCGGTCATGGGGTGGCGGTCCAAGTGGTGCGCCACCAGCAGGAAGTAGACGGGCTCACCGCGTGGAACGTTGGGAACAACTTCCGGCGTAAGCTCACGCGAGCCGAGATGGAAAGGGTAGGCGACTGGCCCGCCTGCTCGCCTTTCGGGCGGCGCATCTGCGTCAATGCCTCGCATCAGCAGGCCCGGGTGGGCCCGGTCGATAAAGACCGGCCCCGACAGCGAGGGCCTGCCCGCGGAGTAGTCAGGAACCGAAACCGGAATGGTGTGCGTGCTGATTTCTCCGCTCCCCGATTCCCTGACGAGAACGCGGACCCGGTAGTAGCCGGGTCGCGACCACAGGAGGTCGTAATAGCGGAACGGCAGCCCGGACCGTGCAGTGGATCTGAGGGAGGTGAGATCCAGGCCTGTCCCGCGGGCGAAGAAATCGAGAATACGATCGTCGTCATCGAGCAAGTAACCGAGGACTTCTATTTCCACCCGGTCGTCGCCTCGAGCTTGGGCCAGCATCTCGAGCTGCTCCCACGGGATCTCGATGAGAGTGGCCACGCGGTTGACGTCGCCTTCTCCCGCGAATGGCATTACCGCGGTGTCGAACCTCATTCCACCCTGTTCAATTCCCTTGCCGAGGAACTCAGCGAGCTGCATTTGCCGCTGTGCCGCATTCATCTCGGCGAACTCGGGTGGCGGCGCCAGGCGCGAGGGAGCGGAGAGTACCTTGGCTCCATCTCGCGTAACTTCCAGCTCTAGGTCGACAACTGCCGGGTCGTCCGGCTCACGTGAGTACGCGACGACGTAGAAAGCACTGGTGCTTTCCTCGAGGTCGGCCAACGCCCCTCCGATGTCGTTGGTGTTGAAGGTGAGCGTGCCGGAGGTTTCAGAGCTCACAAAGGACAGGAACTGAAGCCCACTCCCCGAAGTGCCGCCTCCGAGCTCTGACGTGTCGAAGGCGTGGACCACGGCATCGGCGGCGCGCAGCTCGTTGAGGGCCTTCTCCAACGCGGATCGGATTTCAGCACTGCCGAACCTGGTTTCACCGTCGACCTGGTCCAGCCGATTCTGCTGCACGAGATCCGAGTCTCTCTGAAGCTCTTCGAGGCTCTGGCCGGTCAATGCCTTGTCGTCGAAGCCCTGGGAAAACAGGATGACGTGTTTACGGCCGTGAGCGGCCTGCATCATTTTGCCGAGCTCGCCGAGCTGGTTGACGAAGCTGACGGTCACCCCTTGGTAACGCTGGAAATCGGATCTCCTCATTGCCTCGAGTGTGTCCATAATCTCGCCGCCCGAGGCTTGCGCGCCGGCCCCACCGCCGGGAGGTGCTCCACCGCCCGTGCCGAGAAGCTCGTCATAGGCATTCTGCAGGTCGAAGCCGACGGGATCGACGACCTTGCCCGCCTGGCTGAGACCCAGCGTGGCGATTGCCTCGAGAGTCTGGGACCGATCGAGGGTGAAGGGACTCAGAAGATGTATGGCGCCGACATGACTGAAGTTGGCCACGGCCACCAGATCACCCTCGCGGACGCTCTCGCGTATGAATTCATCGGCGGCTTCCTGCGCTACTTTTATCCCGCGCGGTGAGTTGAAGCCCAGATCGAAGAACAAGAGAAACTGGCGCCAGGCAGCCGGCGGGGTCGACGGCGTGGCCGGGCCAGTCGAAAGACTCGCGGTCCGTGGCTGTAGGGAGTTTCCCGTGGACAGATCCTTGTGGACATCAACCTCGTAGACGAGAGTGACGTCGCGGAGCTCGCCATTCACCCAGAGTTGAAAGTCCTCTCGTGTCAAACCTGGAACGAATTGCCCCTCATCGTCGCCGACCATCACTTGAAGTTGCACCACCTCGACGGTAGCTCCGAAGTGGGGCCGTTCGACCTGCTCCTGGGGTGCTGCCGCGGAGGCAGAAACACAGAGACCGGCGAGAACCAGGTAACCGATTGCCAATCCAGCGCCTGGAAGAGAGCGTTCTCGGCCGGTGGAGGCAGGTCGGAGGATCCGGCGGAAGAGGCCCCGGTGTGTTCTCTGCATGGCGGTCAGTCTGTATTCAGGAAGGGGATTCAGAGGAGAGGTGCCGACTCGCGAATGACGAGCCCTCCCTATGCTAGCAGGCCGTGGTGAAAGTGTGGTGGGTCTGGGAAGTGGGACTTACAGGCGCTGCTAAAGCGGCACGAGGATAACGCCTCCCGGCGTTTCCATGATTGGGACCCGCTGTCC
>JAUWTE010000209.1 GCA_030609765.1 Acidobacteriota bacterium | reverse complement strand
GTCTATTACCGGGTTGAGGGCGAGCTGCGGGTGAACCGCTTCGGCTTTCCTCTCACCCTGCGATACCTGGAATTCGATGCGCAGTCCGGAGAGTCGCCCTGGCGGGGGGACCCGCGAACAACGACGTACGAGTTCGACACGGAGGATCAACGGTACAAAATGAGCGTCAGGGTGACTGATCAAGATCTGGACTACACCATTCCAGTGGCCCGCAACAGCGCCCTCGATTTGAGTGTGCCGAGTGGGCTGATCGCGTATCTACCCACCGGCGATGGCGACTCGGCGCTTACCAACCCGGGGCTGTTGAGCCTGGCACTGCCGGCACGCGTCGATGCGGCCCTCCCGGATACGCCGGTGGTGTTGCTGGCGCCGCAGGTCACTCCTCGCTTTCCGGAACGGAATTGGATCACGGCAGAGCGCAACGCGCGTGAAAGCCTGGCGCGGAACTACTCGCCAAGCGAGATCAAGCTGGTCGAGCAGACCTCCGTAGAGGTGGGGCGCCGGACGGTGCCGGCGTGGCGTCTCGAACTGCGCCGCTTTCCCGGTAAGATCTACGTGGATGATGGTGGCCAGGTCCTTCGCGTTGACATCAATCGCCACCCGCGGAACAACAAAGTGCGGTGGATCCGTTTACTGCACCCCACGGAGTACTGAGCCTTGAGCTGGAGCACTGAGCCCTTGAGCCGGAGCACCGAGCCCTTGAACTGGAGCACCGAGCCCTTGAAAAGACATCTCGCGCGAGCTGCCCTGCTTTCTCTTGTTGCCGTAGCGGTAGTCGCTCATGCCTCGAGCGGTGAGGGGTTCGCGGCGGCGCCTGCTTCGGGCCTGACGCCGATGCCCGGGCAAGTCGCCGCGCCCGAATTCGCGCCAATGGCCGAGCCGGCGCCATTTGCGGAGCCGGCGTCCGCACCCGCTGACTCTCTGGTGGGGGCTGCTGGCCAAGGTGGAAGGCGCGCCTTCGGATATCGAGTAGGAGAGGAGCGTCGCTACACCCTGGGTCCCGAGGATGCGCTGCGCCGGGGCGAGATTGGCTCCTGGCTGATACGACTCGATGAGACCGAGGGAGAGGGCGAGGATTTCAAGGCGATCTTCTCCCTGAGCCACGAGCGCAGCACGACGTACATGGACATGCTCAGCGGCGGCAAGGCCGACATCTTCTTCATCAGGGTCGAGACCATCCTCACCGTCAACGCATATGGCTTTCCCTTGAGGGTTGTCATTACCGAACAGCAGGACCTGGGAGAGCGCGCGATCGAGAGCGACCTCCGCACCAGCATCTACACCTTCAATGGCGAGGGGTACACGAAGCAGGTAAGACTCTCTGGCCGTAACTGGGAGTTCGACGTCCACATTGCCAGCCATAAAGACCTCGACGTCGAGGTGCCGCGCGGAGTTTTCATGTACCTGCCCACGGGCCTGCGCTGTCTCGGCCTCAGGACAAACACGATCGAGTACGATCCATTCGAGTACCGCGAGGGTTGTGACTGGAGCGATCCGGCAATGGGCAATCCAGGGCTGATCAGCCTCCTGATCCCGGAGCTCTGGGAGACGGAGGAGGCAAAAAAGGAGTTTCTCTTTTTCACTCCGGTCACCATGGGGACGCGCCCCGCAGGCCTCATCAACCAGGGACAGTGGCTGCACCAGGAGCGCGACAGGCTCAGCAATACCCGGCGCTACTGGGAAAAGATGAAGCTCGAGGTCAAGGAGCTCGTGGAGATCGAGATCGGGCCGAGGACCTTGGAGGCCTGGAAGATGGACCTCTGGAACGACATCTACGTCGATCGATTTGGGAAGGTGCTGCGCGTCGACCTGGACCCGAACCCGCAGTACTCGAAGGACCGCTGGATCCGCATCCAGTTCGCCTCGGAGTACTAGCACGCGCTTGGCAACGCACCACGGTTGCGCGAGCGTGATGGCACGCGATGACGGCGTTGCACTCGCTTCTGAGCTTTTCTACCTTGGCCCCCGGGCCTGGTCGTTGAGGGTCCAGTCGTAGTCCATGAATTGGATCGTGAGCGAGTCGCGGTTGCTGCGCAACGTGTCGGCAATATCGCCACGCACGTAACGAAGCAGGTAGTCGATCACGCTACCCGATTCCGCCTCGAGGTCCTCCGCGTACCAATCGAAGTATCGAGATAGGTACAGAGTGTTTTCTTCAAGACTCAGTCTGAGGCCGCGATCCTCGGCTACGAACTCGACGGCCTGCGCCGTGAGAACAGAATCCAGGTCGGCCGCCAGGTAGGGTCGCCGCAGCAAGCGCGGGCAGCCGAAGGCGCCACAAACCAGCGCCCAGTGGATTCGCGCATCGGCATAGTTGGCCCGCAGGATGCCGTGCTCGATGTCATCGAGGGAGCGGTTCTCGCCGGCGACCGGGTTTTCTTGCTTGAAGAAGCCACCGACCAGCCCCCACAGGGCGCCGACGTCGCGCACGCTTTCGAGGGGGTAGGCCTCTACGGCCTGCCACAGCACCGTGGCGTTGTAGGCGTTGATCCAGAAGGCGATTTGCGCGGCCTCATCGGGCATGCCGCCAGGATCTGCCGTCGCCAGGCGCCGCATGAACTCCTCGAGGTCGGCCCGACCCCGCGTGCTCAAAGCCTCGTAGTCGACGAGCCCCTCATCGTCGACGTAGGCGGCGAGGACACGTTCCCAAGGCTGATACAGCGGTTCCAGTTCGACGTCGAGCGGCTGCCCGGGGGCCTGCTGACCGGCGGCACCCGCCTGGCAGGCAGACGCCAGCAGCATGGCCACGAGTAGCGGGCATAAGATCGTGAGGGGCATAGCTTTGGCGACTCTCATGCGCGCAACAGTAGCAGCGGCAATGGCCCCCGCGGGCCGATGCCGGAGCATTTCCTGTTAGCGCGCACCCACTTCCTCCGCGGTGCTCTCGGGGGCGACGCGACCCGCATCGAGCGCGTCATAGTGAAGAATCGCGTTCAATACCAGGCCGAACTGACCCCAGGTCTGGTGTCGCCAGATCGGGTTGATGGCGAACATCACCACGTGTCCGTCGCCCACCGGCGCATCCACAATTGCTGGGCGCGCCGCCAGAGGCTGGCCGTTGTTCATCATTCCGGACACCAGCAGGTCTCCAGGCTTCTCGGCGAAGCGCATGACGATGCGCGGGAAGGTGCTCGGGTCTGGGCGCATGGCGATAACCCTCGGATCGTCCTCGCGGAACAAATCATCGACGTTGGTCCAGGGCTCATCGACGACCTCCTCCTCGGCTTCCTCTGGCTCCTCGAGGGGGCGCCGCCCCGGGATCATCTCCTCGCCGCGGCGGCCGCTCGGGGGTGCCTGGCTGCCACCGCCGCCGCCGAAGCCCCGGAACCCACCTCCACCAACAGCGATTCGCAGCAGCGGGGCATTGCTGAAGTAGACCGTGGGCTCATCCTGGTAGCCGTAAGTAATGGGGCTGCCCGCGTCCGTGACCTTGGCATTGAAAAGGGCGCCGCGCGCCTGCAGGTCCGGCGGCGTGTTGTCGATGGCAACGAACGGAGTGAGTCCCGAATCGACGACGAAGTTGGACGAGCTGGTGAGCGTCACCAGCAAACCGCCGCCCTCGACGAAGCGCTGCAAATGAACCATGCCCGGATATCCCATGCCCTGGCGGGTATCAGGAGTCGAGGCGATGTGCCCGAGGTTGGGCGTCAGCTCGGTCGTTTCGTAGGGCACCGCCTCGGGCGCCGGCGAGCCGTTGATGAGACTCGCGAAGTCGCCGATGCCCGGACCCACGAGGATGACGTCCCAGCTCTCACGCAGATCGCTTGCACCGCGCAGGTCCTGGGGCGAAATGTAGTCGTACGGAATGCCCATTTCGTCGAGCGCCGCGCGCACCCAGCCTTCACTTTGCGTTCGCGACCAGTTGTGCATGAGGGCGATGCGGGGCACCGATACCTCATGAGATGCCACCTCCGGCTGCGTGGCCGTGGCGACGATCTCGACGCCGAGCTCTCGCCCCAGAGAATCCAGGCGTGAGCGTAGATCAGGCGCCGCGTCGGCCGCGATGACAAAGGTGCCGGCCGCAAAGGAGCGCTCACCGTCCTCGAAGCTCTCCTCGGCCGCATGCATCGGAACTTCCGCCAGCCGGAATCGCAGCATGGCGGTGTCGGGCTCGCCGGTGGCGTTCACCAGGTAGGCGGCGGCGTCACTGCCTCGCACGCCCCCAGGGGGCAGCACATCGGCACCAAGCTCCTCCATCGATGCCTCCAGCACGGCGGTGTCGGCGATACGATACGTGTCGACGTTGAACATCGGGCCGAGGCTCCAGCCGGTGTCGTCGTAGGGGCTCGGGTCCTGCGGGTTGTAGTACTGGTAGTCGAGCAGCATGTCGGCGAGGCGGCTGTAGGGCTGGTCGAGCCGCACCAAATAGGTGCCTGCCGCGAATTCCGTTTCAACTGCCCCCTGCTCTGGGCCCGCCTCGGCCGCGATCGTCAGCGGCTCGTCGGTGCGGTGCACCTCGATGCCGTGCGAGCGCAGCAGGTTGATGAGGCGCGCCGTGAGGATGGGCCGGTCCTGATCGGCAGGAATGGCCCATGCCGCCGGCCCCTCCGTGGTTGCCTTCTCGGTCGCGCGTCGGCTCTTCACGTAGAAGGTCTCGAGAAAACGCTCCTTGCTCGTGGCGACGTTGTTCATGCCCACCAGCAGCGCGCTTTCCATCAGATTCGTGTTGTTGCGCAGCGACCACATGACCTTGCCGGTCGGCGGGTTCATACGGAACCAGGCGCGCCTCGAAAGCCGCCCCACCTCGCGCTCACGAGTATCCGGTGCGCTGTTACCAAAGGTCTCGTAGAAGCGACCGATGGCGTTCCGCCCCATTGCGGCGTAGACCATGTAGTTAGTTGCCCAGCCGTCCCAGAAGTCGTGTGTCCAAACACCCGGCACGTTCCACTCGTTCATCTTCCGCACCTCGACCCATGCCATCTCGGTCCACTCTTCGGTCACGATGGGGTCGAGCCAGGGGTTGAAGGGGCCGCGTCCGCTCGAGATGTAGAGGAAGGGCACCGACTCGTGCAGGTCGTGCATGACAACGGGGTGATACTCCATGAAGGCATCGACGGCCTGACGGCTCAGTGACAGCGCCATGCCCACGCCGTCGCGGTTGTTGTCGTGCATGACGTACTTGCCCCAGTACGCCAGTGGCGGGGCAGGCTTGCCGGGATTCGCCTCGCGGTAGCGCATGATGTCGACGATACGCTCCCGGCCGTCGACTTCGATGACCGGGGTGAGCATGACGATCGAGTTATCGCGGATCTCCTTGAAGAAGTCGCGCTCCTCGACGGCCAGCCTGTAGGCGAGCTCCATCATCATCTCGGGGGAGCCGGTCTCCGGCGAATGCAGCCCGCCGACGGCCCAGTAGAACGGTAATCCTCGGGCGATCAGCCGCTCCGCCTCGGCTTCGGACAAGTTGCGCGGGTCGGCGAGTCGGGCAGAGATCTCCCGGTGCAGGTCCAGGTCCGCGAGGTTGTCTTCATTGCTGATGAATACCAGAAGGCGCTCCCGGCCCTCCTCGCTCACACCCATGGTGCGCACCTCGACACGAGGGGATGCCTCCGCCAGGGCACGCATGTAGCGATGGATGTCGGCCGCGTAGGTCAGGTGCCCCTCGGCGCCGGCGATGTATCCGTTGAAATCGAGCGGCGTCGGCACAGAACTGGAGGCGGGCAAGAACTCGACAAGTGGAGTCAGGAAGTACTCCTCTGTCGTGTGCTCGTGGATGGCGGCCGTGTAGGCCTCATCAACCGCCTGCTGTGTGGTTGCGCTCTGGCCGAAGACAGTGCTACCGGAGTCAACGGGGACAAGGGCGGCCACCGCGACGATGGCAACGACAGCGGCGCGCAGAAGGGGGCTGCCAACTCGAAGACGAGGGGACTACAGGTCACGCATGGTCAAACCTCCAGTGGAGCAGCGTAGGTGCGAGCGTGAAGTATTTCCCCACCGGGGGATTGGGTCAACGGGTACGCGTCCAAGCGCCCGCTACGGCGACCATCTCGTGCCTCCATGACGGTGCGCCCGAGTGTCCGCCACGACCTGACCGGAGCCTTGTATCTC
>JAUWTE010000222.1 GCA_030609765.1 Acidobacteriota bacterium | reverse complement strand
CCATCTCGAAGACCTTCGTGCCGGCCGCTCGGTCGAGGTTCCCAGATACGACTTCTCCCAACACGCTCGTACGGAGGTGACGCGCACCGTCCACCCTGCTCAGGTGATCCTCGTCGACGGCATCCTGATATTCGTCGACGAGCGGCTTCGCGAGTTGATGGACGTCAAGGTGTTCGTCGACACCGACAGCGACCTGCGATTTATCCGCCGGCTCGAGCGCGACTTGAAGGAACGGGGCCGCACCATGGACTCCGTCGTCGAGCAATACATCAGCACGGTGAAGCCCATGCACGAGGAGTTCGTCGAGCCCAGCAAGCGTTTCGCTGACTTGATGGTCCCCGGCGGCGGTCACGACCGCGTCGCCGTCGACATCCTGCTCGCCAAGATCCGCAGCGTCGTCGACTAGTCCGGATTTCTCACCGGACTAGCCTTTGCCGGCCTGGTGTACGGACCGGGCGCGACCACCAACCCTTCAACCCACTCGTTCGACCCTTGAGACTCGTTCCAAAGAGGAGAACAATAGGCTCGATTCCCACCACAACGCGCCTGCTTTGCTCGACGGGGCATGGAAGCTTTGGCGTCAGGTTTGGAACTTGGAGGCTGCACCGAGCGAATAGGGGCGACAGCCGTGAGCGACGAAGCGACGATCAGAGAGACCTTCGACCGTGTCATCGAGATCATGGAGGCTGGCGACGCGGAGGCTGTGGCTGAGATCTGGACCGACGACGCGGTGATCCTGCCGCCAGGTCAGCCCGCGAAGGTTGGCAAGGGGACCATCGCCAACTGGTACCGGGACGTTCTGGGCTCCCAATTCATCGAATACGAGGGACACTCGGTTGAGGATGTCGTAGTCACGGGCGATGTGGCCTTTAGCCGCGCCGAGGTCAGGGGACGAGTGGTTCCGAAGTGTTGCGGCGAGCCACGCAAGTTCAACAACAAAGCGATCCACATCTGGATCCGCCAGGCAGACGGCTCGTGGCTCCTCGCCCGAGCCATGTACAACGCCAACCACTAGCCTGCCGAGCGAGAGGATTGCGAAGTTGACCAGACCGAGCTCCGCGCCTGTCGAGATGTCGCCATCTCCATCTTCCGATAGGCTCTAGGCTGGACTTCTCAACGGGCGGCGTCGCGAGCGGGCGCGAGGGCGTGTGAGGACAAGGCGCGCGCCGATTTGAGAGCGGAGACGTTCTCGCGGAGGAAGAAATGGCGAATCGACGGTGGTTGGCTCTGGGTGTGTGCGCCTTTCTGGCGGCGGCGACTCTTCTCCTTCAGCCCGGTTCGGCGTGGGCGCATGTCGTACGCGTCGAGGTGGATCAGCGCGAGGACGTGCTGGGAGGCAGGAGCTTCGGCAGCGCCGGAGCCTACGAGAAGATCAGCGGCAGGATCTACTTCGTCTACGATCCGGCTAACCCTTACAACAGCCGCATCGTCGACCTCGATCTCGCGCCGCGTAACGAAGATGGGCTGGTCGAGGCCTGGGCGAACTTCATGGTCTTGCGGCCCAAGGACATCGACAAGACCCGCGGGATCGGCTACGTCGAGGTCAGTAACCGCGGCGGCAAGGCATCGCTGAGCTATTTCAATCGAGCCCGCGGGGCTACCGACCCCATCACCGAGGAGCAGTTCGGCGACGGTCTCCTGATGCGCCTCGGCCTGACGGTGATCTGGATCGGCTGGCAATCCGACGTGCCGGAGCGCGACGGCGTGCTGCGCTTGCATCTTCCAACGGTCACCGATCACGGCGAGACGATCGAAGGGCTCGTGCGGTGCGATTGGGTTGTGGATCAAGCCGCCACCAGCCTCGGGCTAGGGCATCGCAACCATATCCCCTACCCTCTAGCCAATCTCGACTCTCCCGACAACGTACTGACCGTCCGCGACGGTCGCCTGGCGGAGCGCGTCGTGATACCGCGGAGTGAGTGGCGGTTCGCGCGCGACGTGGAAGGTCAAGTTGTGGAGGACCATGGCTTCGTTTACATGGAGTCGGGCTTCGAGGCGGGCAAGATCTACGAGCTGGTCTACCGGGGCAAAGATCCGGTCGTCGTCGGCCTGGGCCTGGCTGCGATCCGCGACGTCATGTCGTACGCCAAGTACGACGACGACAGCCTTTTCCCCGTAGACTTCGGAATCGCCTTCGGTGTATCCCAGACGGGACGATTCCTGCGCCACTTCGTCTACCAGGGCTTCAACACGGACGAGCAAGGCCGGAAAGTCTACGACGGCCTGCTGGCTCACACGGCCGGCGCCGGCCGCGGCAGCTTCAATCACCGATTCGCCCAGCCCTCCCGCGATGCGCACCGCTACTCGGCCTTCTTCTACCCGACCGATATCTTCCCGTTCACCAGCCGTACACAGACCGACCCCGTCACAGGATGGACCGACGGGTTGTTCGCACATGCGTTCGACGCCGAGCACCTGCCCAAGATCTTCTACACCAACACCGGGTACGAGTACTGGGGTCGGGCTTCCTCTCTGATCCACACGACACCGTACGGCACGGCCGACGTCGGGCTCTACCCGAACGAGAGGATCTACCACCTGACGGGCGGGCAGCATTCCGGCGCGCGCTTCCCGCCTCGCCCCCAGGATCGTATCGAGGGCTCGCCCGCCTACCGTGGCAACCCCTTGGACTTCCTCCTCACCTTGCGAGCCCTGCTCGTCGACCTGGTGGATTGGGTCAGGAGCGATATCGAGCCCCCGCCGGCCTCATATCCGACGATCTCGTCCGAGACTCTCGTGCCCCTCGAGGAAATCCACTATCCCGACATCCCTGGCGTTCACTTCCCCAGCGTGATTCATGAGGCCTATCGAGCTGACTACGGGCCCTTGTGGCAGGAAGGCATCGTCACAAAACAGCCGCCGGAGCTGGGGCAGGCCTTTCCATCACTTGCCTCACAGGTGGACGACCGCGGCAACGAGGTAGCTGGAGTGTGGGCACTCGAGCTACAGGTCCCACTCGCAAGCTACTTCCCGTGGCAGCTACGCACCGGGGCAGCGGGCGGCACGGATGAGCTCGCCAACTTCCGCGGAACCTATGTGCCGTTGCCACGCACCGAGGAGGAACGGCGTGCGACGGGAGACCCACGGCTGAGCATCGAGAGCCTCTTCCCCAGCAAGCAGGACTATCTGGCTGCCGCGGCGATGGCCGCGGCCAGGATGGTCGAGGCTCGCGTGCTCTTGGCCGAAGACGTCCTCAAGGCCCTGCAACGCGCCGAGGCGCACTGGGATTTCATCCACGACCAGCAGAAGCCAGCAGGTTGAACAGGGTCGGCGAGCCGATCGGCCGGGGGAGACCCACCTGACGGACGCTGTTCGAGCAAGAGTGCAGGCTAGGCTAGCGCGTCTCACCCCACTCGGCGGCGCGCAGCACGGCACGCATCGTCTTGCCGCTGGTCGTCTTGGGTAGCCGATCGACGAACTCGATGGCGCGCGGGTACTTGAACGGGGCAGTGGACCGCTTGACATGCTCCTGCAGCTCCTCAACCAGCTGCTCGCTAGGCTCGCGTCCCGGCTTGAGCACAACGAACGCCTTGACGATCTCCCCACGAACCGAGTCGGGACTCGAGACAACAGCCGATTCAGCCACCGCATCGTGCTCCAGGAGCGCACTTTCGACCTCGAATGGCCCGATGCGATAGCCGGACGTGATGATCACGTCGTCGGCACGGCCAACGAACCAGAAATAGCCGTCTTCATCGCGGTACGCGCGATCGCCGGTGATGAACCAATCGCCACGGTAGGCCGCGGCCGTCAGCTCAGGGTCCTTCCAGTACTCACGAAACAAGCCCAGCGGACGATCCGGCTTCACCCGCACCGCGATGTCACCCTCCTGCCCGGGACCCAGGACATCGCCCTTCTCGTCGACAACTTGCACGTCAAAGCCAGGTGCCGGGGTGCCCATGGAGCCCGGACGAGCCTCCATCGGCGCGAAGCTGCCAACCAGAAGGGAGGTCTCGGTTTGACCGTAGCCCTCACGGATGGTGATTCCAGTGGCTTGCCGCCACCGTTCGACGACCTCGGCATTGAGCGGCTCTCCGGCGGCGACGCAGTGACGCAGCGCCCATAGCTCGGTGGAGCCGAGACCTTCGAGCAAGAGCATGCGGTACACGGTCGGTGCGGCGCACATCGTGGAAACCGGATAGCGGGCCAGCAATTCCAGAACTCTCTTTGGATCGAAACGTCGGGAGTGGTAGACGAAAACCGTCGTACCCTGGTTCCATGGCCCATAGATCGAGCTCCAGCCGGCTTTGGCCCAGCCCGTGTCGCTGAAATTCCAGTGCAGGTCTCCCTCGTGCAGATCCAGCCAGAGCTGGCCCGTGACCTTGTGGCGGAGCGGATAGGAGACGTGGGTGTGGACTGTCATCTTCGGGTACCCGGAGGTACCGGAGGTGAAGTAGATGGCCGCCATCTCCTCGCTGAGTGTGTCGACGGTGTCGAAGGCGTCGGATGAGTCGCGAATCAACTCTTCATAGCTCGCCCAGCCCCGCGACTGCCCGCCGATCACGATCTTGCTTCTGATACCAGGACACGCCTCGACGACAGCTTCGACCCGCGGGACTCCCTCCAGGTCGGTAATGACACAGGACGCCTCCGACCTCTCGAGACGGTAGCGAATATCCTCCTCCGTGAGCTGCGTCGGGCCCGGGCTGATCACCGCCCCCATGCGCAGGCACGCCACATTGATTACCCACCATTCGATGAGGCGGGGCAGAATGACGATCACCACGTCTCCGCGGCCGATCCCCTGCAAGCTCAGCGCATTGCACAAGCGTCGGGATTCCCGGCACAGCTCGGCGAACGTCATCTTGCGCTCCTGATCCTCACCATCGACCCACCAGATGGCGAGTCTGTCGGAATCCGAGGCGAGCTCATCGAGAACGTCGCGGGCGAAATTGAAGCGCTCTGGATGCATGCGGTTCAGTGCGAGATAGGTATAGGGTGAGACGAAATCGAGGTAGAAGAGAACCTGCTGGCGTGAGATCTCCTCTGAACGAGGCCTACGAGACTCTATTTGGCCTGGGCAGCCTCGGCCTCGGAGTCGTCACCAACGAGAGAGGCGATGGAGCGGCGAGCCGGCTCGGCTGGCGCGGCCTTGTCTTTTTCCTTGGCCTTGCCCTTGCCCTTGCCCTTGCTCTCTTCCTCTTCCGCTTCCGCCTCAACCGCGACCGGCTCGGGTGCCGGCGCAGGCTCTGGCTCTGGCTTTGGCTCTGGCGCAACCTCCTGCGGCGGTGGTGGAGCCTCCTGCAGTGGAGGCACAGCCGCCGGCAGAGGGATATCCGCAACCGGCGTGCTGTCGGTGAACCCCGCATCGTCCAGGGCGGAGAGACCCTGCTGGAGGTGTGGCAGGAGCAGCTCGTACTCCTGTAGAACCTTCAGTGTTTCCGCTTTTCTGTGCTCTAGCTCCGCAATGAGAGACTCGAGCTTACCTCTGGGCTCGCCCATAGGACGGTCAAACCCCTTCTCGCTGCCAACGGCGCGTGGCACTCACACTCGTAGCGTACACGAGCCAGGCTAGTGCCCGATACTTCTTCTGAAGCGTAGTAACAGTACTGATCCTGCTGGTAGATGTAAAGACCAAATGTCACTATAAGTCACTTCTGCACTATTCTAGTCTTCAAAATACAGTAATAATGCCAAAAACACTCGATTACAAAGCAAACGGGCAATGGCGCAGATCGGCCGGACGACTGGCGCACCGACGAAGAACCTGCCCTGCATTGCCTGAGCAACACCTTCCTGGCGACCGGGCGGTCAGCTCACAGGCGCGGGTCCCATAGCGGCTCCTCGACGCCACGCCGATGATTCTCGAAGCGGGCCATCACGAAAAGGGCGTCCGACAGACGGTTCAGGTAGGGTACAATCTGATCTCCGGCCTGCTCTT
>JAUWTE010000441.1 GCA_030609765.1 Acidobacteriota bacterium | reverse complement strand
TCAACGCCGCCGTGGACCTTCTGCGCGGTGCGGGGGTCGAGATCGAGGCGATCGAGGCGGTCCGCAGCAGCCTCGAAGATGTGTTCCTCCAGGCAGTCAAGGCGGCCAACGACGGCGCAACAATGGTGGAACGACCATGAGCATGACCCGAGTCGCGAGCCAGCTCGAGGAGCCTGTGGCGACACCAACGAGTACCGTGCGGCTCATACTCGTGCAGATTGTCGCCATAGTCCGATTCACGATACTCGAGTCGTTGCACCGCTGGACACTGATGGCCTTTCTCCTGGCGGTGACTCTGTTTCTGCTGCTGTTGGCGACAACGGTCAATCTCGACATTGTCGAGGGCACCTTGGCCTCGGCGCGCCTCTTCGGCCAAGAGCTCGTGCTCCCCAATGTGGGAATCGAGATCGGCGACGTCGTGACTACCTTCCAGGTCGTCATCATCACCCTGCTCTATTCGGTCGGCGTCGCCCTGGCGCTCTTTTCCACTAGCAACTTGGTGCCCCGCCTTTGTGTCCACGGTTGGGTCGACCTGCTGCTCGCGCAGCCCATCACGCGACCTACGCTGCTTCTGGGCCGTGCAACCGGGGCCGTGGCAGTCGTGGCGCTAAATGTCTCCTACCTCATCGTAGGCAGTTGGATGTTGCTGCGCTGGAAGACGGGCTTCGGCAACGCCGGCTTTCTGCTCGCTGGCGCCATCATCGTGACCACCTACGCAGTGTGCTACGCCGGCATGGTGCTCGTGGGCGTGATAACCCGCAACAGTCCCGTCAGCATCTTGGCCGGACTCTTTTTCTGGCTCTCCGGACACATTTTCTACCTTTTCCATGCCTATCCGGCATGGAGCACCTCGCTGCGCGCCGGTTGGCAGCGCCAGGTGGGGGTGTTCATCACCGAGTCGATCTACTGGACTCTGCCAAAGACCCAGGGGCTCGCAGAGATGGCAGTGAACGCGGCTCGAGGTGAGCCGGTTTCTTTTGCCCCCCTGCTGTTTTCAATGCCGTTCGCAGTAGGATCACTGGCACTGGCATGCTTTTGGTTCGCGAGACGTGACTACTGAGCTATCTCGACCCGAGGCTATCGGCCCCGGATACACCATGGAGAAAACCGTGAGAAACGTACTCGGTCGTGTGTGGGGGCTAGCCCCACGTCAGTCACTCCTTCTGGCCTTGTTTGCTTGTTCCATCTAGCTGCTCTCAGCATGCTCAACCGCACCGGAGGGTGCCGCCCCCGAGGGAGATGTCGACCTCTTCGCCTATCTGCCGGGCCCTGCCTCGGTGGTCGGCTGGGTTGATTTCGAGGCGCTGCGAGGCAGCACCCTCGCCATGAGCTATCTGCAGGACGAGGAGTTGATCGGCGACGCCGATGACGACCTGCAGGAGTTCATTGCCAAGACCGGTGTCGATCCCCGGACCGATATCAAGCAGCTCGCCATGGTCGCTTTCGATGGCGAGGATGGTGAGACGGAGGGAGTCGTGGTCGGCTCTGTGAATTTCGACCGTGACCGTTTGATGACCTCTCTGGCCGACAGCCCGACAATCAGCCACCGTGACCACACCCTCTACTTGCTCGAGCAGGATGACTGGGACACTTCGGGCGAGGAGATGGAGGGCGAAGAGGCAGAAGGCGAGCACGACAGTGAGGAAGGCGAAGAAGAACACGGCGAGATGGGGACCGAAGGCGCGGAAGAGACGCAGCCCGGTTACCTGGTGATCATCAACGATCAGACCCTCATGATCGGCAGTGAGATCGGCGTCAAGTTCGCCCTCGACACCGCTGCTGGAGAACGGCCGACGGCCCGCGACGACAGCACGATAAACGAGATGATCATAAGCCTGCCGGTCGACGACCAGATATGGGTCATCGCCGCTGACGAGGCCTGGGCCGAAGAGCTCGCGGAGATGCCTGAGGAGGGCGCCTCTCCTGTGCCGATTCCGCTCGCCGCCATCGAGGGGGTCGAGGTCGTCACGTTCGCCATGCACATGTCGGATTCCATGCGACTGCGCTTGTCCGGGATCGCCGCAACTGAAGAGGACGCGACCATGATCAGCCAGTCGATGTTGGGACTGCTGGCAATGGGCAAGATGATGATCCAGCAGGCTCAGCCTGAGCTCTTCAACATCATCGACCGCGGCCTGCTCATCGACTCAGATCATCGCGTCATCAACATCGAGGCGAACCTGAGCGCCGAGGATATCGCGCTGCTTCGCGAGCTCGCCGAGGAGCGGGTTGGAGATGCCATGCAGGGGGGTATCGAAGGCTAGCCGCTAGCGAACCGTACCCACGGCCTCACGACTCAGGGCAAGCCGCACCAACAAGTCCTGCAGGATGGACGGTCCGCGTTCCACGTTGGCGACCAGCATGCGCTCGTCTGCCCCGTGGGCCGGGCCCTCCCGAGGCGAGCTCACGAACGGCGTCCACCCGTAGGCAATCAGGCCAAGCTCGCGGAAGAAGTGGCTGTCAGTAAAGCCCGGTATGACGTTGGGTACGAGGACCGCTTCGGGATCCTGGGCTCGTGCCGTGGCTTCGATCGCGCGCCAGAGGGATGTGCCAGGGCGTGACTCCGCGGCAACGATAGCAAGCAACGACTCGATCTGGATGCCAGGATCATCGATCACGTCCGCAAGGGTGGCGATGAACCTGTGCGGATCCTCCCCCGGCAGCAACCTGCAGTCGAGATCGGCACTCGCTTCCGGCGAAATGATGTTGGTGCTGGGCGCGCCGTTCAAGACGGTGATCGAGATGGTGTTGCGCAGCAGCGGCTCCATTTCCTCGATCAGCGCCGCCAGGAACGCCGGGTCCCCTATGCTGGTCTCGATGTTGCGAAAGGCTTCTGCTACAGCGGGGTCGACAAGGTAGCTGGCCCGGGCGCGAAGTGCCTCCGCCACGGCGGGCACGAGCTTGATCTCGCCACGATAGATACGAATCCGCTCGAGCGCCCGCACCAGGCGATTCACAGCAGAATCTCGCAGTGGCTTGGCGCCATGCCCCGATGGCCCCGTCACCCGCAATCTCAACCAGAGCGGCGTCTTCTGCGCTACCTCGACGAAGTGAACTTGCCGCCCCCCTACCTCGCTCGCACCTCCCCCCTCGGTCAGCACAAATTCGGCACCCTCGAGCAAATCGGGCCGATTCTTGACGATATAGCCTGCTCCGAGACCGCCTCCGGCCTCCTCGTCGGCGGTGGCCAGGAGGATAATGTCGCGGCCCAGAGGGAGACCGGCTTCATGCAGAGCCATGAAAGTGACGAGTTGCACCGCGCCGTAGGCCTTGCTGTCGAGTGCGCCGCGCCCGTAGATGAACTCGTTCAGAACGACCCCGCTGAACGGATCCACATTCCACGAGAGCTCGTCTACCGGGACGACGTCCATGTGGTGCACGAGGATGATGGCGCCACCCCTGCTGCCGTCCCCTTTGAGTCTGGCGTAAAGGTTCGCCCTGCCCGGAGCACTCTCGAAGACCTCGTAGGAAATTCCTGCTTCTTCGAGGTGCCGGGCAAGAAACGCCGCTGCCTGTGCCTCGTTCCCTGGAGGGTTGCTGGTGTCGATGCGCAGGTACGATTGCAGCACCTCGACGGCCTGGAG